>CAZDHQ010000358.1:0-5342 GCA_964505135.1 uncultured Ferruginibacter sp. | reverse complement strand
TTTAAAATGATTCGCCTAAGTTTTACTGCTGCTGATAAAAAGAGAAAATTAGAGGAGAGGTTTAAGCAAATGAGCTGATCGCATTTTACTTCATCACCAAATTCATTTTCCGGATGAAGTGTTACGATGATATTGTTGAAATCACTTAATTCCCGTGTTACACTTACCAGCATTGTTTCTGCACCGCCACGTCCAAGGTTATCGATAATATGTAAAACGGTTTTTTTCATCAGTCACAGTCATCATGCAGGTGTTAGATGCAGATCAATCATTTCCTTATTGGCACAGAAGGCTGCTTTGGAAATAAATTTTTTATTGCAGGTGATATTGTAGTTCATAGATAAAAGGAAGTCATAAATATCTTCCAGCTTGTCTCCTTTTTTTGCTATCGGCTCAGGATGGATGGCTAGTATTATACATGGCTGAAATTGTTTGAAAGTTTCTATGCCGCCACGTATGGTATCAAATTCAGCTCCCTCTACATCTATTTTTATAAAGTCAACTCTGTCTAAATTTCTTGCTTTTACAAAGTTGTCAATTGTATTGATGCATACTTCTACACCATTTAATTTTCTATCTTCTTTGTAAGAAATTATGCTGTTGCTATTGTCTGCTTCTTCATCCGAAATATAAAAAGTAATCATGCCAGTTTCTTTTCCCATGGCTTCGTTCACTGCTTCAACTGCACCATTCTGCTGGTTAATAGAAATGGTTTGTTTTAATACCGGGACTGTATTGGGGGCTGGTTCAAATGCAAAAACTTTTTCTACTGCTGGTAAACTGGCTGCTACTGTTGCAAACAGCCCAATGTGAGCACCAATATCCAGCACTACTGCACCAGGTGCACAACTGGATTTTAAAAAGCAAAAATTCTCTGACTCGTAGTTAGAAGGGAAATAGCGTATATACTTTGCCGGTAGTTTTACCTTTACACCATTCACCGTCTTGGGAAGGCCTTTTCCCAAAGTGATTGTTTCAAGGAAACTGTAAAATGGTTTTGTATTGAACATGGCAGCCATAGTCATATTTTTTTGGTTCCTTTTACCACAGAAGCCATAGCATTTTCGTAATAGATTTTTCCACCCCACACATCACTCATGCCATATTGTTCAAACCATTTTGTAACGGTACTGATCTTTTGTGGCTGATCATATTCTGGTGAGAACATATCAAACGTATCTAATACACAGAGCTCTCTTAATTGCTGGTAGTTCAATGATGCTGGCAGCGTACCGTCAATATCGCAAATGGGAATAAAGCGGTTCACTATTTTGCCAACTCCGATCTTTGAAAAGAACCGGGTGGTTTTTATCATCCAGTCAATATGTTTATCAATTAACTGGTATAATTGCTGGTGATTCATTTTTTTGGTGAACGGACGATACAGGTATTTCGCATGCAGCTTTGTCCACCAGCCATTGATGCCATAAAAATCCACCACGAGTTCACCGCCCGGCTTCACCATATCAATCAATGCTTTTACTGATTGTTCAAAGTTGGGAGTATGCTGCAGCACACCAATACAAAGCACTTTGTCAAACTGCGCTTTAGCAAATGGCATTTCGTAAATACTTGCCTGGAACAGTTGCAGTCTTTCATGTGGGCCGTTGTTTTTATAATTGGCTTCTACCGCATTGCTGTAATCAACACTGTATACGTTGGCGTTAGTATGGTCTAATAAAATTTGTGTAAAGCGCCCGGCACCTGAGCCTACCTCTAAAATATTTTTGCCGGTGAGGTCTTCTTTATCCCAATTGGTTTCTGCAAACAACCTTGTTTTGCTCATTTCCAGTTTGCTGGCTTTGTCCACCTGTGTTCCAACAAACTTATTCCACTGGTAACCGAAATTATCAGTGTAATTATTATCGTTTACAATTCTGAAAGCACCATTTTTTTTGGGAAAGATGAGGGCATAATTTTCCATCAGCCCATCGGCAGCCGATGACAATAAATTATTGGTAAATGGATTTACTAACTGGATGTTCATCAGTAGTTACGGTAATTGGATAACGCTTATTTAGCGATTCTCCTAAGGTATTCACCGTAACCACTTTTTTTAAGCCTTTCAGCCTGTTCAAGTAATTGTTCTTTTGTGATGTAGCCCATACGCCAGGCAATTTCTTCAGGACAACCGATTTTAAGACCCTGTCTTTTTTCGATTACTCTTACGTATTCGCTTGCATCACTCAAACTCTCAAAGGTTCCGGTGTCTAACCAGGCGAATCCCCGATTTAGAACGCCCACTTTGAGCTTTTTATTTTGCAGGTAGGTTTTATTTACATCCGTAATTTCATACTCACCTCGTGGGCTGGGAGCAATGTTTTTAGCAATATTTACTACTTCGTTATTATAGAAATAAAGGCCGGGTACTGCATAGTTGCTCTTTGGATGTTCCGGTTTTTCTTCAATGCTCAATGCATTAAAGTTGTCATCGAACTCCACTACGCCATATCTTTCCGGGTCACTCACCGGGTAAGCAAAGATTACGGCGCCATCAGGATTGGCAGATTGCTGCAATAATTTGCTAAAACCGGTACCGTAAAAAATATTATCACCCAGCACCAATGCCACGCTGTCTTTACCAATAAAATTTTCACCAATTACAAAAGCTTGCGCAAGCCCGTTTGGAACAGCCTGTACGGCATATTCAAGTTTGCATCCCCATTGTGACCCATCACCCAGCAATCTTTTAAACTGTACCTGGTCTTCAGGAGTAGTGATGATGAGTACTTCATGAATGCCCGCCAGCATTAAAGTACTCAGTGGATAATAGATCATCGGCTTATCGTAAATAGGCATCAATTGCTTGCTGATACCCATGGTAATGGGATACAGTCTTGTTCCGCTTCCGCCTGCCAGTATTATTCCTTTCATAATTGTTGCCCCCATCCCCTAAAGGGGAGTAATTAGCGTTTAAAATATTGTTCGTCGTAATAGTGTTGATAATTGCCGCTGGTTACATGGTTTAACCATTCGGTGTTATTCAGGTACCAGTCTATTGTTTTTGACAATCCTTCTTCAAACTGTAAAGAAGGAACCCAGCCCAATTCATTTTTTAATTTGGTTGCGTCTATGGCATACCGTAAGTCGTGGCCGGCACGGTCTTTCACGTAGGTAATCAGTTTCTCGGATTCACCTTTTTCTCTTCCTAATTTTTCATCCATCTGCCTGCATAGCTCTTTTACCAATGCGATATTAGTCCATTCATTATGACCGCCAATATTATAAGTCTCACCCACACGACCTTTATGAAAAATCACGTCTATTGCACGAACATGATCTTCTACATACAGCCAATCTCTCACATTTTCTCCCTTGCCATAAATGGGCAGTGGTTTTTTGTTGATGATATTGTGTATGCAAAGTGGAATTAATTTTTCAGGGAAATGATAAGGGCCGTAGTTATTGCTGCAGTTAGAAATTTTTACCGGCATGTGGTATGTATGATAAAAAGCTCTTACCATGTGATCGCTGGATGCCTTGGATGCAGAATAAGGACTTCTTGGATCGTACTTGGTTTCTTCGGTAAAAAAACCTGTTTCACCTAATGTGCCATATACCTCATCAGTGCTGATATGATAGAAAATTTTTCCATCAAAATTACCCTGCCAATGTTGCTTTGCTGTGTGCAGTAAAGTTGCCGTACCCACCACATTGGTAGTAACAAATGCCAATGGATCCGTGATGCTTCTATCTACATGGCTTTCAGCTGCACAATGCAATACACCTGTAAACTGGTGGATATCAAACAGCTCTTTTAATAAGGCTGCATCGGTAATATCGCCTTTTACAAAACTGTAATTATCCTTGCCTTCAATATCTTTTAAGTTTTCTAAATTACCGGCATAGGTAAGTTTATCAATGTTTACAATTTTGTAGTCAGGGTATTTTGTAACAAATAACCTTGTTAGATGAGAGCCAATAAACCCTGCGCCTCCTGTAATTAAAATAGTGTGCATAGTACTTTTTTAAAGTGCGGTAAAAATATAAATAAATCTGCAGCCTAAGGGATGTAACAAATATTTAATAAGGCTGTGGCAACTTGCAGTAAATAGTTTTACCATCAATTTTTCAATCCCGGGTATTTAGAAATCATCTCAAACCTGTAATTGCCTGAGCTTTTAAGTTTGGTAAGAAAAGTAGTGAGTTCAGCAGCGTTGGCTGAATCAGTAAATACCTGGTCATGCATCAGCAATACCAGGTGCCTGGGTATTTTCATTTGGTCTTTAGAAAACATTGTTTCAATTTGGCTCACCAACTGATCACTTGTTTTTTCTAATCGCAGCTTGTTATTAAAACGCCATTCAACATCCCATCCTACCACCTTGTACCCATAGCCGGCAAGAGAATCTGCTGCAGCAATACAATGTTTTTCATCTGTGCTGTTAATATTACCGAGCCGCCATATATTTCTTCCGGGAGTTCTGATAATTTTTGCTGCTAACTGAAGGCTATCGGCACATCGCTGAAAATCAAAAATAGTGTTAATGGGCGTGTTATAAAATTTCTGAAAATGATTGTGGGCATGCGTATAGCTGTGATTGGCTATTTCAATCAGCCGGTTAGAACGGATACTGTCCAGCATTTCTTTCTGCTTTTCACTTCCATATACATGCTGCCCTATCAGAAACATGGTGATGGGCAATTGCTCTTTGTTGATGGCGTTTAATACATTTTCAGTACCCCGGTTAGGCCCATCATCAAAGGTGAGGTAAATGGTATTTTTTGAAACTGTATCTGCGTTTGAATCCACGGTGTCTGAAGGGGCACTAACGGTTACAGTTGGTAATTTAACTTCATCTGCAATTACGGATTTATTAGCAGTATTAAAATGGCACGCTGTAAAAATAATAACAGAAAAAATCGATACTGTCAAAAGGTTGGAATGCTTAAATTCCGGATCGGGGTTCATATAATTGCTGAAGGTTTGCAACGTGAAGGTAGAATGAACGCTGATCGGATCAAAAAATTTTATTGTTAAAGTTTTATTTACTCACATCCTGATATAATTCATGCAGCGTAAAATTCGTTGCTACCACAAATAAAATCAACGTAACTTGCGGAAATTCTAATTTTCAATATTAACGATGAACACAACTGACCAGCTACTACAAGATGTAGTAATCAAATTTGCCGGAGATAGTGGAGACGGTATGCAATTAACAGGCAGCCAGTTTACCAACAACACCGCATTGCTGGGTTTAGACCTTGCCACATTTCCTGACTTCCCGGCTGAAATCAGGGCCCCACAAGGAACACTACCTGGAGTAAGCGGTTACCAATTAAGATTTAGCAGTGATGAAATCTTTACGCCGGGAGATGCCTGCGATGTGCTGTTAGCA
>CAZDHQ010000357.1:0-5346 GCA_964505135.1 uncultured Ferruginibacter sp. | reverse complement strand
AGAAGTGATTAAATAACAGGCTAAGTCATAAGAGCCAACATAATAGAGATTACCAGCAATTCTAAATGGCTGAAAAGGTCTTGACCATTCTGCAGGAGTAGACGATGGTTCATTTACCTGCTGTGCAGTAACAGAAAAAATTACCAGTATAAAAACAGCTGTCAATAAGAATTTTGAAAATAAACGCAACATGAAAAAAGGTTAAAATGTGTATGCAAATATAATGGGTTCAATACTCAACGAGACTACCATGGAAATAAGAACCTGGAAATAAACAGCCGTAAAAAAAGCACCACTTTAATACGATGCCTCTACAGATAAAAAAGCTTACAACACTAATAACCCTTAAATAACAATTCAACAATAAAACAATTGAACCATTCAATTACCCATAATAATCCGGCTGTATAATCAAATACTTCACTTTTGTATATTCTTTTTGAATTGCTTCTTTTATACGCTCAATAGATTGATGAATATCCGGGGTGGTAAGATTCTTTTTAAACTGCACATCAATCATCAATAAAATTTCTTCGGCACCTACATAAATAGAAAACAGTTTCAATACTTTTTCTGCAGCCTTATCTGATTCCACAATATGAATGATGCTGGCTCTTGTTCTTTTAGATATCCCTTCTCCCATCAGTAAACTATGACTTTCCCTTGCGATTACCGAAGAAACAAAAACCAATAATAAACCAACAAGCAATGAAGCTAAACCATCCAGCCAAGCAATTTGATAAGCATGTTCAATCCATACGCAGCAAAGAACAATCATCAATCCAAGCACTGCAGCGCCATCTTCAAACAACACCAAAAAATCAGTAGGATCCTTGCTGTCTTTTATTGCTTGCCAAAATGGTTGGCCATTTCTTACTTTATTAAATGCCCGTAATGCAATGATGAAAGAAATGCCTTCAAAGAACAGCGATGAAAACAAAACGATGTAATTCCAGAATGGTTCACCCAATGGCTCCGGGTGGATAATATGCATAATACCCTGGTAAATAGAAATGCCACCCCCCAAACCAAAGATGAGCATTGATACGATAAAGGACCAGAAGAACAACTCTCTCCCATAACCAAACGGCCTTGTTGCATCACTTGGTCTTGAACTTTGTTTAATACCCCACAGCAGCAGTACTTCATTCATGGTATCTACCATTGAATGGATGCCCTCGGAAATCATAGCAGAACTATTACTGAAGATACCTGCTGCAAATTTGGTACAGGCAATCAGCAGGTTTGCTACCAACGCACTATAAATGGAAAGAGAAGATTTTTTCACAATGTATAATTGTACTATGCAAGCAGTCTGCCAAATTTATAGGAAACAGTATGAACAAAAAATTGAAATAATTATTATATAAAACTGCAATAATCAAAACTCCCTCTAATGAAAAAACAACTAATTACAACCTTACTTGCATTGACTGCTTTCAAGGCTTATTCCCAGGATTTTAAACCCGGTTTTAGCAAAGAAGAATACAAACAATTAATGCTGATTTCGGCAAGAACAGCCGGAGAAAAATATGCTCAACAGTTTGATGCCCCTGCCCACTATCAAATGCAATACCGTTCAGACACGATTGGCCTGGATAACCTATGGGAGCTTTGGACATCGGATAATAATACAGCAGCAATTAGTATAAGAGGAACAACGCCGGAGGCCGTCAGCTGGCTGGCAAATTTTTATGCCGCAATGGTTCCGGCAAAAGGTAAACTGCAAATAAATGACAGTACTACGTTTCATTACCAGTTGGCATCCAATCCAAAAGCAGCAGTGCATGTAGGTTGGCTATTAAGTACAGCTTACCTCTCAAAAGATATGCTGCCAAAAATCAGAGATGCATACAGCAGGGGCATCAAATCATTTTATATTATTGGCCATAGCCAGGGCGGTGCAATCGGCTATTTACTCACAGCTTATCTGATCAATCTCAGAACAACTGGAGAATTGCCTGCTGATTTAAAAATCAAGACTTATTGTAGTGCTGCACCCAAGCCCGGTAATTTATATTTTGCTTACGAGTATGAAGCCATGACGCAGGGCTGGGCCTACAATGTAGTAAACGCCGCTGACTGGGTTCCGGAAGTTCCTTTCTCTATTCAAACCACAGCAGACTTTAATACTATCAATCCTTTTACCAATGTAAACGAGATTATCAAAAAACAAAAGTTCCCTAACAACCTCATTATGAAATACGCTTACAATCGTCTAGATAAACCAACAAAAAGAGCACAAAGAAATTTCCAGAAATACCTGGGGGGATTTGCGTCGAAAGCGGTTGGAAAAACACTGCCCGGTTTTACCGCACCGGATTATTACAGCAGCAATCATTATGTAAGAACAGGTACTACTATTGTGTTATTACCAGATGATGAATACTATAAAAAATATTCCGATACATCCACCAATGTTTTTACGCATCACCTGCATGCACCGTATTTAATGTTGCTGGATAAATTACCGGCTATTTCTGAATCAAATAGTATTGGTGCATTAGCCTATACTCCTACCGAAGCTGATATCAATGCGGCAAAAGAAAAAACTAAACCGCTGGTGATGAAGAAATTATTCCTGCATGCTACATTTGGTTTGCAGGGGCCTGGTTTTGACAATATCAACAGCCGTCTTACAGCAGCTGGTTTTATGAAATTCAGTAGTGTGTATTTTACCCGTGGCGCAGGTTTGATGACTTTGTTTCCACAAGCAAGACTTGCTACACTTTTAAACTACCAAACTTATACATCCAATAAAGTGGATGGCAACTTTGATAATTCATTAAGAGGAACCGTGGTGGGTACATCATTGGGTTATATGCTGCTCCGTTCGCCTAATAATCACATTATTCCATTTGCAGGTATAAATTATTCCTGGTTTGGCGCAAGAATATCTAAGAGCAACGCCTCTTCGCAATCTTTTGATGACTACCTCGGCAGTGCTGCCAACCAGCAGCACATCTCTTACAACAGCTTTGCAACCAATGTGGGAGTACATGCTTCCTTTATGCCTTTTACCAATAAGAAAGTTGGCAGCAATACATTGCTGGGTTTAAAGGCAGGATATATTGCACCACTTGGTAGTGATAAATGGGAGACCAATGCAACCAAATTAAGCGATGGACCAAAAACGAATACGCAGGGCTGGTATATCAACTTTGTTATTGGCACTGCATTGTAATTTGTAAAAAAGTTCAAATCTTTTTCAAAAGATTGTCCCTTTTCAGTAAGTCCGTTTGTTATTGAGTTGTAACTTAATTATTCAATTCAAAATCAAACAAACATGGACGAATTTATCTTGATGTTCCGTCACCAGGATGGCGGTAAAGTAGCATCACCAGAGCAAATGCAAATATGGATGAAACAAACAATGGACTGGATTGGCGGCATAGCAGCACAAAACAAATTTGTTGGAGGCAATGGTTTATTATTTGATGATGCAAAAACAGTATGGCACAATAATGTTGTTACCAACGGACCATTTGGTGAAATCAAAGAAACATTGGGTGGCTATGTTATTGTAAAAGCTGAATCAGTGGAAGAAGCAGTTGAATTCGCAAAAGGTTCTCCAGTATTGCAGGGCGAAGGCAATAGTGTGGAAGTAAGGAAACTTGCCAAAGGAGATGGCGTTCATTAAGAGTTATAAATTCTTTCTTATAATACTTAATGCAACAGCAGGAATTAATACCACATCTTTTTAGAACAGAGTACAGCAAAATAACTGCTGTACTCTGTAAACTATTTGGAATTGATCATATCGAAACTGCCGAAGATATTGCCAGTGAAACATTTTTAGCTGCAGCTGAAATATGGCCATACAAAGGTATTCCTGAGAACCCAGTTGCGTGGCTGTATACCGTTGCAAAAAACAAAACAAAGAATAAACTGGCAAGAGAACAGTTGTTCTTAAAAAAAATAGCAAAAGAATTAAGTGCTGGTCTGTCTCATCATAGTGATCCAGAAATTGATTTATCAGAGCAACACATCAGCGACAGTCAACTGCAGATGTTATTTGCCATTTGTCATCCGGCTATTCCTGTTGAAGCACAAATTGGGCTCGGATTAAGAATTCTTTGTGGCTTTGGAATAGATGAAATAGCGACTGCATTTTTATCCAACCGTGAAACAATCAATAAAAGACTTACAAGGGCAAGAGAAAAATTAAGAAGCGAAAAAGTTGCAATTGAATTTCCCGGCGCAGCAGAAATAAATAAGCGTTTGCAAACTGTTTTAAAAACCCTGTACCTGCTTTTTAGCGAAGGTTATTATTCTGAAACCAGTGATAGTATATTAAGAGAAGATCTTTGCAAAGAAGCCATGAGACTAACGCTAATGCTTATCTCAAATGAAAAAACCAATCAACCAGCTGTAAACGCATTAATGGCACTCATGTGTTTTCATGCATCCCGTTTTGCTGCAAGAATAAGCCCACAAGGGCAAATGATTTTGTACAATGAACAGGATGATTCACTTTGGGATAAAGACTTAATTGCTCGTGGAGTTTTTTATGCAAAAGAAGCAGCGCAAGGCAATGCTCTTTCTACTTATCATTTAGAAGCTTCCATTGCTTACTGGCATACGATCAAAGAAGACAGTAAAGAAAAATGGGAATCCATTTTACAGTTGTACAATCAGTTGCTGCAACTGCAGTATTCACCTGTTGCTGCTTTAAACAGAACCTATGCACTGGCAAAAGTGTATGGGAAAGAAAAAGCCATTATTGAAGCGGAAAAATTACAACTAACCAACAATCAATATTATTTCACTTTGCTGGGAGAATTGTACACTGCAATCGACAACCAAAAAGCAAAGGAATATCTATTAAAAGCAACTGCGCTGGCAAAAACCAGCGCAGATAAATTAGCTATTCAGAAAAAATTGATTTGCTCTAATCTATTTTTGCCCAATGGCGTATTTGATTCCACCAAGCAGATGTTGTAAAAACATTGGTTCACTATAGCTTTCTTTTGTGTGACCTAGTTCTGTATAAAAAGCCCTGCCACCATCATAATCATGATACCATGCCATTGGATGATTGTCGCCATTCTTTCCACCTTCATAAGATTTCTCATCTATTTTAAGCAGCACTTTTACATCCGGATTCATGTTTTTAAAATTGTACCATTCATCTTTTCGTTCCCAAACAGCCGGCAACATTTTAGTGGCTGAATGATTAGCATCCACCACATTTAATTTAGCCATTTGCTGATGGGGATGAGAAAGAAAACTGGCGCCTACCATCGCTACATACCAGGGGAATTCGTATTCACAATCAGTGGCAGCGTGCACTCCCACAAAACCATTTCCCTTACGGATAAAATTTTGCAATGCTTGCTCTTCATT
>CAZDHQ010000356.1:0-5372 GCA_964505135.1 uncultured Ferruginibacter sp. | reverse complement strand
GGTAAGCGGCATGATCACTGCTATGCTGCAGATGTACAAAGAAGGTGGCTGGTTGCCCATGTGGCCCAACCCGGCAGAAACCAATATCATGATTGGTACCCACGCTGATGAGGTGATTGCAGATGCTTATATCAAAGGTGTTCGTGGCTTTGATGCAAATCTTGCTTATGAGGCACTGCTGAAAGATGCTACCGTGCCACCGGTGGATGATACGCTTCTCCCCTATGCTGATCGTGACCTCTGGACAAACTACGAAGTAAGAGCAGGGCTCACTGCGTTCAACAGTATTGGTTACGTGCCATTCGGCAAGACATCGGAGTCAGTGTCCCGTACCATTGAGTACTCCACCGATAATTATGCGGTGGCGCAGATGGCCAAAGCAATGGGCAAGACAAATGATTACAACAAGATTTTAGCCTTGAGTAAAAATTATAAAAACCTGTATGATTCAACTTCTGGCTTTCTTATCCCAAGGCATGCTGATGGCAGCTTCCTGCAGTTTAACCCAAAGAACAAATTGGGCAGGCAGGATGGATTTACAGAGGGTGATCAGTGGACTTATTTGTTTGGCGCCATGCATGATGTGCCGGGGATGATTGAGATGATGGGAGGCAAAGAAAAATTCATTGCTAAACTGGATGAGAATTTTAGTGGCAATCATTACCGTCATGATAATGAGCCCGGTCATCATTATTGTTACCTCTATGATTACTGCGGTGAACCATGGAAGACACAGGAACTTATTCGCAAACACACCACAGAAAATTACCGCAATGAACCGCTGGGTATCAACGGCAACGAGGATTGCGGGCAAATGGCGGCCTGGTATATTTTTGGCGTGATGGGCTTTTACCCCGTATCACCTGCATCAGGCGTTTATGCCATCGGTGCTCCGCAATACCCAAAGCTTACATTGAATTACAAGGTGAACGATCAACCTAAAACATTTACCATCATTGCCAACAACATTTCTGCAGATAACAAGTATATTCAAAGTGTACAACTGGATGGCAAGCCGATCAACCATCCGTTTATTAGTCATGCAGATATCGTAAATGGCCATACGTTGGTTTTTGAAATGGGGCCAGAGCCGAATAAGAGTTGGAAGTAAATAGGGCTTTACATAGTGGTTGTTCGTGGTAGAAGAAGGTGGCAAGAAAAAGCCAGTTTCCGCCTGGCCTTACATGCGCCAGGCTTTTATAATTCACTTTAAAAGTAGTTTGTTGGAGGACAGGCAAAAACAATGAAACCAGGTGATTTAACTTATACAAATACGCTACGCCATTGCCCTGTTAAAGCCCACCGTATCCCGGTACAGTTGTGGAGATACATCTGCGTTTACTTTAAAGAAACGGCTGAAATAATATTCATCATCATAGCCCAATTCGTACGCAATTTCTTTGATCGGTTTATTGGTAAGATACAGTTCCCGTTTGGCCTCTATGATGATACGCTCATTAATCAAACTGCTGAGCGTTTTATTAAAATGTGTTTTAGTGATTTTAGCCAATGCTTTGGGAGTGATGTAAAGCATGGCTGCATAATCCGCAGGAGAATGCTTGGTTTTAAAATTTTCTTCGATGGCGTCTTTCAGCTTTTGTAAAATAAACGGCTCCTTTTGATCTTTCAGCTCAATGGTTGTTTCCGGTTGTTGCTGCATTTTTAACCGGGCAGCCGTTATTAAAAATATCTTTAAATAAGACACCAGTAATTCATATTGAGCAAGCTCCGGGTTTTGCATTTCTGCTTTAATCTGGTGACAAACCATTTCCAAAGTGGCTGCGCTGCTGGGATCAACACGTACAAAAGGCGGGTTGTAAATATTATTATACAAAACCCCGTTGCAGGAAACTTCTTTATGATGCTTATAAATACAAAAGAATTCAGGATGAAAATTGATTGCTATACCTTTTATTGTTTCAGCAGGAGCAATCATAAAGGGCTGGTAGGGAGCAAAGGCAAACAAACAGTTTGCTTCAAAATTGTATTCGCTAAAATCAGCTTTTAATTTTCCGCTGCCTTCTTTTACCCATACCAGTGAAAAATAATTATTGCGCTGTATATGATCAAAATGGCTGTTGTCTTCAAAACTAAATAGCTTGAAAGCAAGGTTGCCATTTTGCTCGTTCACTAATGTAAATGCTGAGTGATTAAGCATAATTTAATTTGCATATTAAACATTAATAATAAACAAATGACAGGGCCAATCTATGCCCATTCATTATTTATATTTTTTAAACAAGACGGAAGCAATATGTCCACCAAAACCAAATGTATTGCTCATGGCATAATTTATTTCTTTAAACTGAGCAGTGCCCAATGTCAAATTAAATTGACCCTTCCATTCAGGCTCTACTTCGGTTGTGTTAATTGTTGGCGGCACTGTATTTTCCTGCACAGCTTTTGCCGTAATAATTGCTTCAATAGCACCGGCCGCTCCCAGTAAATGTCCTGTCATAGATTTCGTACCACTTATATTCAGCGAAGCTCTTTCACCAAACAATCTTGCAATAGCTTTTAACTCACTCTCATCACCCATCGGTGTAGATGTAGCGTGAGCATTGATATAATCCACTTCATCCGGTTTTATTCCAGCATCTTGCAATGCATCCAGCATTCCCAAATAGGCGCCTTCGCCATCGGGGTGTGTTCCTGTTAAATGATAAGCATCTGCCGCCATTCCACCTCCTACTATTTCTGCAATAATGGTTGCACCCCTTGTTATTGCACTTTCTAAACTTTCTACCACCAATGCACCGGCGCCTTCACCCATTACAAAGCCATCACGCTTTATATCAAATGGCCTTGAGGCAACCGCTGGATTTTCATTATGTGTGCTTAATGCTTTGGATGCATTAAATCCACCTATGCCACTTTCATTAATAGCGGCTTCTGAACCGCCTGCGATAACAATAGTGGCTTTGCCTATACGGATATAGGTAAACGCATCAATAATAGCAGATGTGGAAGAAGCACAGGCAGAGATCGTAGAAAAATTCAATCCTCTTAATCCATGACGAATTGATATTACACCGGAAGGAATATCCGCAATAATTTTTGGAATAAAATAAGGATTGAATCTTGGATGTTTATTTCCTTTAAAGAAATCTTCTAACTGGTCCTGGAAGGTTAAGATGCCGCCATTACCAGAGCCCCAAATAACCCCAATTTTATTTCTATTTAGTGTTTCGAAATTTAACCCGGCATTTTTGATTGCTTCATCTGCAGCCGCTACAGCATACTGGGTAAACAAATCATACTTCCTTGCTTCATTTTTTTCAAAATAATCTGCCGCATTAAAACCTTTTACCTCTGCTGCAAATTTTGTTTTGAAAAGTGTTGTATCAAACTTGGTAATAAAATCTATCCCGCTTTTACCCGCTACAATATTTTTCCAGAATTCATCAACTGAGTTTCCTAACGGAGTAATAGCACCCATTCCTGTTATTACCACCCGATTTAATTCTTTTGTCATTCCTTTTCTTTTAGTTTTTGTTTCAGCGTTGCTATTTCAGCCTGCAAGTTAGCAATATGCTGCCGCTGACTGTTAAATGCTTCTTCAATATCTTCTACTGTATATCTCGGTGTGATATGTTGCGGGCAATTCCAGTCGTATGCTTCAATGTGGAGCACCATCATCCGCTCAGGTTTGAATTTATAATTTGCCAGGTTTAACCCTTCAAATAATACTGCATTGTCTTTTAACTCCACTATTTCTGCTTTGGCATAAATTTTCAATCTTGCTTTTGCAGGATAATCAACCATAATGATCGCTACATTATTATTGGTGGCTATATTACCTATAGATATATATTGCATATTGCCCCTGAAATCAATGAAGCCAATACGCCTGGCATCCAGCACTTTCACAAACCCCTTTGGGCCGCCACGATGCTGTATGTAAGGATAACCATTGTCTCCAATAGTTGCCATATAAAAACTGTCCCGTTGAGAAATAAAATCAATCTCATTCTCTGTTAATCCATCAACATAGGTATGCTGCTCCATCCTTGCATAACTTGCACGGCTGCCATTTTTTTCCTGTATCGCTTTTACCGCATCGGTAAAAGCAATTGAAGCAAAGTTTTTTGCCATAACAATTTTTTATTGAGTCAGCTTCTGAATAGCTATTTAGCTTTGGTTGCGTCGCACACTTGTACTGCATCAATGCTATTCAGCAAAGCGGCTGCATTTTTTGATGTAACATTCACCTCACAGGCTTTTACTTCCTGCTGCAATACCGCATCCCACAAAGTATCACCACACTCATCCGGGATCACAACTTCATCCGCTGTGTTATCCATTTTATTTACTGTATCATTTTTCATAAAGAATGTTTTACTATTTTAATTTTCGGTCCTTTTCTTCAATAGGCAAATCATTGATACTGGCATATCTCTTGCGCATCAGGCCATTTTCATCAAACTCCCATAATTCATTGCCATAACTTCTGAACCACTGGCCCTCATGATTATGCCATTCATATTCAAACCGCACTGCCATCCTGTTTTCCCTGAAACCCCAGAGCTCTTTTTTCAGTTTATAATCCAGTTCTTTTTCCCATTTGCCGGTTAAAAATTTCTTCACTTCTTCTCTGCCATTAATGAATTCGGTTCTGTTTCGCCATTCGGTATCTACTGAATACGCAAGACTTACTCTTTCAGGATCTTTACTGTTCCAGGCATCTTCAGCCAATTGAACTTTTTGCAAGGCAGTTTCCAATGTAAATGGAGGAAGAGGATGACGTTGTGCCATTGTGTTTTAATTTAGTTATGATAAACAATCAGGACAAACCAGGTTGGCCCTGAATAATAATTGTGCTATTTCTTTTTCCAGCGATTGCTGTTTATCCTTTGCATACCACAGGTGAAGCTCATTGGCATAGTTAGCAGCGGTTGCAGGGTTAGCTTTTAATTCTTTCACCAATTTTTGTGCAACGGTTGGTCTTGGTCCCCAGATACCGGTAACATTAAAATGTCCATCCAATTGAATTAGTTTAGGAATTGACTTTGTACCATTGGTAAGATATGCGTTCATTAATTCTTCCTGCTGATCACGGTAAACCAATTTCATTTCAATCTTTCCTTCACTTAAATCTGCAACTGCATTTAATACAGGCAATACCTGTGATGCATCGCCACACCAGTGCTCAGTCAACACTAACCAATAGGTTTTGTGTTTCAGCTCTTTAACCTGTTTTAAAATTTCTACAGATGGCACATAAGTTTTTTCCACCCGGTGCATCCTTCGCTGGTTGAGGTTGATAAATTCCCTCGTTTTCATGTCTTCATTTACTGCCAGGTCTTCTGCCATTTGTATTTTATACTGCGGATAACCTATTCCCTTTTCAAGGTAGCTTTTATAGTGCGACC
>CAZDHQ010000355.1:0-5374 GCA_964505135.1 uncultured Ferruginibacter sp. | reverse complement strand
TATATTTTCCTTTATGCTTTCATAAGCCTGTTTTTGATCAACGCCCATTTCACACCATAATACACTTTCTACTTTTTCAGGAAGATCAGTAGCTACCTGTTCTTTTGTTCTTCTTAAAATAAATGGTGCAGTTATCTTTTTGAGAGCGGCAATTTTTTCAGGATCCTGGTCCCGGTCAATGGCATCTGCATATTCTTTTTTAAAAAACTCCCTGCTGCCAAACATGCCCGGTAATAAAAAACTCAACTGTGCATACAGGTCAAATGTATTGTTCATCACAGGCGTTCCACTGAGAGCAATGCGGCATGCTGCATTTAATTGGCTTACTGCTTTTGTAATAAGCGCTGATGGATTTTTTATATTGTGGCTTTCGTCAATTACTACCGCACCAAATGCGATGTTGGCCATGCTATCAATATCATTTCTTAATGTGCTGTAGGTAGTAAGAATGATATGATTATTCTCTTCTTCAATCTTAGTTACTTCCCTGTTGGCTCCATGATGTATAAATGTTTTTAAATGCGGTGCAAATTTTTCCAGTTCCTGTTGCCAGTTGTATAATAAACTGGAGGGACAAACAATCAAATGTTTTGCTGCAGGAAACTGTTGCTGGTAGTGCGCCAAAAAACAAATCGTTTGCAATGTTTTACCAAGTCCCATATCATCTGCAAGGCAGGCTCCGGCGCCAGCTTCTGCCAGTAGGGTCATCCATTCAAATCCTTTTTGCTGGTAAGGTCTTAGTGTAGCTTTTACTAATGATGGCATAGCGTATAAAGTTTTTTTTCCTTCCTGCCATTGTTGCCATTTTTGCCACCATTCTTTTTTTATTACGGGTTTTAAAACTGTTTCCCCTTCCTTGGCATCGCTTTCCGTAAGCGTCATCCACCTGGCAACGGTTATTGTTTTTTTATCAACAATACTGCCATGCCGCACAATCATTCCATACTGCTCCATCCATTCATTACCCAATATGCCCAGGCTGCCATCTTTTAGCAAGATGGCTTTTTGCGAAGCCAGTAGTGTTTTCTGAAGATCAGGCAGATTAATTTTTTCATCGCCAAAAGATAATTCAAATGAGAGGGTGAGTTTATTATTGCTATCATCTAAAACTTTTACATGGGTTACTGCTTTATGACTACTGTATCGGAAATGCTGCAGCATATCCATGCCAATCAAAGAAATATTACGCTCCAGTAACTGGTGATATGCTTTTAAAAACCATTGTTTTTTTTGTGCATCAGCAAAAGACAAATAAAAGTAGCCGTTCAATTGTTTTGGAAAATTTGGATGCATGGCTTTCAGTTCCTTTACAAATTGCTGCTCTGCATCTTTATTCCTTCGTATGCTGTAAGCCTGTCCAGCCTTAGTGATCTTATAAACATCCTGCCACGGTCCTTCTACTACAAATCCATCATACATCCATTGGGGAGTTAACACTAAAAAGGAACCACTTATTTCACTTAATAAAATCCTGTTCTCCGGAAGGCAGTCAATTACCTGTTCGTTGAATAAATTATTTCTTTGTACAGGATAGTCTTCTTCCAGTTTAGCCAGTATTTGTTCTGCCAGTTTTTCTGCATCATCACCATACTGGGAAGGATCAGCCTGCTCCAGCCAGTCCAGTGTTTTAAAATCTTTGTGGCTTAATAAAAAATATTCATTGCCTGATAACAGTAAAAAATGATAACGGGTAAAGCTTTCTAGTTCATAAGCCGTATTGTTTAAAACAATAAAAGTTTTTAAAACAAGTAGCTGTTGTTGCTTGATTACTTCAAACTGGAGTTGTGGTTTGTATGTGCTGAATGTACAAGGTGCAGTTTTGATATTGTTTTTGCCAATTGATAACCGGTGTTGCCATTTTACCAGTGCTGCAAATGGTTTAAATTGCTCAAATAACAATTGCAATTCTCTCAGCAATGCATTGTTGTAAAACGTGGTAAGGTTTACTCCTCCCTTTGCTGATTTGTGCCTGTTTATTATTTCTGTATGGCGCTTGCCGGATTGTATTTTATTGAAGGATGGTAAAATTTCTTTTGCTGCCTTTGGTAGTTGAGGATAAAAAGTGTCCACCTCACTAATGCTTAGGTCATGGAGTATACATTCAAACGCCTTACTGGTTTTTACAATATGCTGTGATTGTAGTATGTTCTCATTTTCCAGCAACTGCTGTGGAGATAACATTAAACTGGTGGTTCTCTTGCCTTCCATTTCTTTCAATTGGGCGGCAAACTTAGTTCATAGTAGGGATATGGTTTTGATTTTCGAGTACTGATTTATTCACCAGTTGTAAAAGCCGTGTAAATAAAATTTTACTTGTTGAAAAGTATTTTTAAATAGAATAATGGATTAGTAAATTTTTTCCTTACATCAATATTATCAAACATGCAACTGATGGTTTCTTTCAATTCCTTACTTCTACTGGCTTTGTTCACTACAAAATTAAACAGCCGCGGCTTGCTTGATAATAGCTGCAGGTAATGGCTGAGTTTTAATTCTGTCCACAGTTTTTTATACAAGTCAGTATCATATTGCTGAAGTAAATCAGCCGAAAAATCATTTGCGTCCACCGCTTTTTTCACTGTCCTTGCTGCAACCAGGCCAGATACCATCGCATTGCCCACTCCTTCACCTGTAAAAGGATCAATCAGTGAGCCAGCATCACCTGTTAATATAAACCTGTTGCCGCTTAACTTTCTTTTTTTAGAGCCAAGCGGTAATCCCCATCCTTCAATATTGCCTTCCATAACGGCACCGGTAAAACGCTTTTTTAGTGCAGGATGATGGGAAATGCTTTCCAGCATTAATTGTTTCAAATTAATTTTTTTAGCTGATACAGTTTTGCTGAGCATGCCCACGCCCACGTTAGCAGCTCCATTGGGTAAAGGAAAGATCCACAAGTAGCCTGGCTGCATCTCCTTTAAAAAATGCAATTCAATGTAATTTTTATCATGCAGGCCGCCTACGTTTCTATAATAGGCTCTTATACCGGCGCTATAATGTGCAGGTTCCATGCTGTGTTTAGCCAGCTGTTTAGCCACCATACTACCACGGCCTTCTGCACCAATAATCATTTTTGTAAAGATTGTTTTCTGCTGACCGAGTTGATGCAGGGTTACCAGTAAACCATTTTCTTTTTCCTCAATACTTTCCAATGCAGTGCTTGTAAGGAACGATGCATATTCACTATTTATGAGGGCTGCCAGCTTGTTATCAAAATCAATTCTTTTGCACACAAAACCAGCCGCTTCATTTGCTGCTATATTTTTTAAAGAGAAAGCAATGTCAAGTATAGCATTATTTGGAGCTATAAACTGTATGCCATTGCAAACAACAGATTCATTTTGGTCGCTAAAGAAGTGTTGTTGCCAGTTCTCACTTATTCTTTTTAGCATGCCGATTGTTTTGGCACTCAGTGCATCGCCACAAACTTTATCTCTTGGAAAAACAGCCTTGTCAATAATGATGTGCTGAATTTTTTCTTTGGATAGAAAAATAGAAGTGCTTGCGCCGGCGGGCCCGGCACCGGCAATCAATACATCAGTTACAAAGTCTGCTCCGTAATTCAAATGATATAAATGGGTTATTGATGAATGAGGCGAAGTAAAACAAAAAACAGGAATCAACGGCAACCATTAAAAATACTTTTCAAGACTAAGGCCATAAGTAAATAGCAAAGTCTCCCTGTTTGTTAGTGTCACTTTATTATAGACCAGGCTGCTGGTAAAGCTTAGCCATTGGTTGAGCTTCACTGATAGGCTGCTGCTGGATTGGATAATATAATCGTCAAATGATTTTAATGAAGGCTGGTAAAAATGAATACCGCTAATGACCAGCCTGTCTTTTATGCTCCATTTATACAATAGCCTGAAGGAGTTTCTCGGAATAGAATAAATAATCTTTTTGCCAGTTTCATTGGTGATGTCAGCTTTTTCGTAAAGAATACCATCACTTACATTGATCCTTAGCCTTGGGCTATCAATAAAATTATAAGAAATCCCGGCACCTGCCTGAAACCGGTAATTCACTTTTAATGAATAAACTTTATCAAAGTTGGCCAAAGTCCAGTAGTAAAGTTTCTTTCCGGGTTTAAAAAAATTGAGATCACCATGCAGGGAGAGATCATTGTTTGTAAGAGCGTTTTGGTTGGCGCCATATATCCAGCTTGCTGACGTATTTAATGCTATGTTTTTTTTAAGCGTATTAAAGTTGAGCAGGTTGGAGAGCAGGTAAGCCCTGCTGCTATTTGTTGTATTAATGAATCCTGTTGGTGAAAATTTTATATGATGTGTTGTGGAGTCATTAAACTGTGCAGTACAATGGTTAACCGAAAGGATGAGTACAAGGAAAAGAATCAGGCGCATCTGCAAATATATTTCGTGTGCTTTTATAAAGGCCAAACAGCGGAAATTGTTCAAAATGTAGAATGATTCCCGAAAATGGACTGGATTTAAAATCAAGAAAATTGTAAAGCCTTGATAATAAAGGATTTTTTCCTTTGGCACAGCGTATGACTATATATTGGCACAAGAAAAATAAACATTATGAAAACGCTTACCAACCTTTTACTCGCCATTAGCTTCATCGCAATCGCCAGCAATGCAAAAGCTCAGTCTGCTTTCAGCAACGAACCGGTTACGGCAGAATCTCTTGTTAGTATGATGGATGGCCAAAGCGATATGTTTGCTATCAGCCCCATTATGATTCAACAGAAAATGGAGGGGCTTGCAGTTAAATGGCAAACCGTAAATGAAAATGGTATTGCTTCTTTTGAACTGGAAGTAAGTGCAGATAAAAAGAACTTCACTCCCTGCAAAAAAATGGAAGCTGGTGTGGGCGGTGCATTATACCAGGTAGATTTAAACAACTCTTTGTTGCAATCTGAGAAAAACTATTTCAGGGTTAAAATTACCATGAAGAATGGCATGGTTGGTTACACTGATTTAGCTGCGGTAAAAATTAAGAAAGTAAAATAATCATATCATCTAACTGCTTATTCAATTTAAGACACGGGAATTCAGGAAAGCGCATGAAGCCATTCATGCGCTTTCTTATTTTGTCAATTCATTTTTCAATGTACTATAAAACTTTGCAGCGTCAACTTATCTTTGTTTTCAAACTGTTTAAAATGAAAACAAGATTACTGCTTTTGATGATGCTTTCAATCGGTCTTGTAACAAAGGCACAAAACGATACGGCTACTAAACCGCTAAGAGTAGTGGTAGCAGGTCTCACGCATGATCATGTTGGATGGATCTTGGGCTATCAAAGAAAAGATGAGGTGCAGATAGTGGGTATTGCCGAGCCAAATAAAGAATTGGCTGAGCGCCATGCAAAAAGATATGGCTTTAGTATGGATATGGTTTATCCCACATTG
>CAZDHQ010000354.1:0-5375 GCA_964505135.1 uncultured Ferruginibacter sp. | reverse complement strand
GAGATAGTTACCCTGTACAAGTTTGTTTTTGAGAGATGTTATATTATATTCTGCTTCTGGTATAATGCCGGATACAAGGCAGCCTTTAGTTTGTTCATCAGAAGATGCAAGCGAAAAAGATTCAAGCCTTGCTGTTATAAAACGAACATTGGTGCCAGTTAAAATTTTTTGCTCAGTTATTGCAGATTGCTGAAAACTATTATCAAGCACTTGTTCATCCTGGTAACCCTGTTTGTGAACCTGGATATAGCCAGTGTAAAAACTCACTACGTTTTTCACCAGGTTTTCAAATACGCCCTGTTTTAAACTTTGTGCAACAATGGATAAAATCACAGCAAAGAAAATAGCAGAAATTGTAATCAGGGTACGCCCGCTATTGCGCCACAAATTTTTCCATGCAAGTTTAAATATCCACATCACTCAGTTATTTAATGTTTTCATTTTTTCTGTTGTGAAGAAGCCATCTTCCAATGGACGGTTGTACTGAACGGCCTTATAAATCATCACTGTTTTTTGATTAGGTTTATCCGCAGGTATCATTTCAAACCTTGTTGGTATTAACCTGCTATCCATTGGTTTCACATCAGATGCAATCATCGTATTGGCAAGATTGCCCTCTTCATCATAAAACCAGGTGTAGAGTTCAAGAAAATCTTTTTTATCAATACATACAATTAGTTTACCCCAAACAACCGCTGCTGCTGGCTTAGGCAGCATTTGAATTTTATAGCAACTGCGGCCATTAATTACTGTATCACCCACAATGCTATGGTTATAATCATTTACAATTGATGATTCTTTTACTAAGTCGTCATTGGTAAAATCAGTGCCCATCCATGATTGGCTCATCATAGAAGGCGGAAGCTTAATTATTTTTTCAAGGGCGGGTATCCAGTTCCAAACTTCTTTCCTGCGCTTAAGATAAACTATTCCTTTTTCTTTTGCCGGGGATTGAACCAGTATAGCTGCAAAGGCCGTCCCCTTTATCCAGGTCTTTACAGTCATTTCTCTTGACCATGTTGCCCTTATTGTTTGAATGGTGATCTCTGCCTGTGAGGTATTACCACGCATTTTTGCATCGGCTGTTTGCACTATCTCTGTAGCGGTTTGTGCATAGATAGAAGGAACTGATAAAAGCCACCAGAGCACAAAGTATGTTCTCATTTTACCATTGGTTAAAACAGAAAGCTAAGGCATTAGATTTAATGCGTGTATGATGGCAGTCATTCAACAATATGATCGTCTTATATTATCGGTACAAGACAGCTGCTGTTAGTGCTAACAGCATCGGGAAAACTGTTGGGTTCAAAAACTAATTGGCTACGGCATAATTCCATCTACTTTAGTATTAGTCAAGAAGTGGTCATATCAAAAAATGATTTCATAAAAATACCTTCTTATCGATAAAGGTCTTCCATGCTTTACTCTCCGCCTTCCAGCCTCCCCGGCAAAAAACAAAAGATACTCAACCAGGGGCTAGAAATCTAATCAATATCCCCACTGCCATCAATAAAATACGAGCTATGTTTTCTATTACTGCAAAAAAAATGTACCGCCTGCCGCCACCTCTGAAATACACTGTACAATAGACTGCATTTTATCAGTATGACGGCACAGGTAACCCTTTGCAAGTTTTTCGTTCCTGCAACGGTTGGCCATATGCAATTCATAAAAAGTGGTAACCAACACTATTTTCATTAATGGATCTAACTTAATTAAATGCTTTAAAATACCGGTACCTGTCAATTCACTGCCTGCCCATCTTGCATCCAATAGCATTACATCTGCAGTGGATGTTTTAAATTCATCTGCCACATCCATGGGATTACTGCACGAACCGTTTATTTTAATGGACGCCTCCAGTAACAACTGCTCTATTGCCCTAAAAAAGACATGACTTTTTCCTGCTAAAAAAACCTTGATCATATTTACTGTTTAATAACTAATCCCCCCAGGATAAAATGGCGTCTTGTATAAGGTACACATTAGTAGCGTTAGTACTATGGAAACTGAACAGGCAGTATTGCCTTTAATGCGCTATATAAGATTGTGAAATGATTCTACTCAAGGTAGACTATAGTATGCTACCAAACAATGACAGGAAGTTTTATTTAAAAATAAAGTTCCCCCTGGTGCTACAAAAAAGGAATATTGCAAAAAATAACATCCACAAAATTTGCATACAAAAAAAATTAACGCCATAATTGTGTTCTGAACCGCTAAACAACACATGGATACTTTAACCATACAGCTAATCAAAAACATCGCCAGGCAGGCGTTTGGTGCACTTACCACGGTTACCTCCTTTTCAAAGCTTATACAGTTGGTTCAGCAAAAACATCCCACCTTAAATGAAGACTGCATTAAAAATGCAATGGCAGATATTGAAGGCTGGTATATGGCGGCGGGTGCACAGGAAGATGAGATTGAGCTAACACCGCTGTTTTTTTGCTAACATTAAAATCAGCAACTTTCAATTTATTTTTTGCCTGGTTCATTATTGATTGCCATTTTGTAGCCTAACTGAAAACATTAACATTTAGCCGCCAAAATAAAAAAGGCAAAATAACTACTGGTCTGCACTAATAGTACTATCTTTCCAAAAGTGATTATAGCTCAAGCCCTCTTTTAGTAGTTTACATTACTTCTTTCCTGTAATATTTACTCCGCTCAGTCCGCTTTTACTACCGTCATTAACCATTGTTAATTTTAAAAAAAACAAAATGAAATTGTATGCATCTAATTTAAGCTACAACACAGGTGATGTGGAGCTTAACGACTTATTCACTCCCTTTGGTGAGGTAGCTTCTGCTAAAGTAATTACAGACAGAGCAACAGGTAAATCCCGTGGATTTGGCTTTATTGAAATGCCTTCAGAAAAAGAAGCTAAAGCAGCCATTGAAGGCCTAAGCGCCAGGTTAGTAGAAGGCAGACCCATGGCAGTAGCCATTGCAAGAGAAAAAACTGATTCAAACCAGTTTAGTCAAAACAGGGGAACTAACGGTTTTAAAAACTGGAGATAATCTTCCTATTTGCTTATTTAATTTTCTTACAAGATAAAGCCGGGCTTTATTTCAATGATACAGCAGTTTTTGCGAGTAACCTATTGGAATAAAAACAAAGATTTTTAACACCTTTCATAAGCCCGGCACTTACCTCATAATAATAGATGTAACCAATACATATCTAACCCTGTCAGATAATCTACTACCCTTCTTCCAATCTTATTAAAAGCCAGCATTAATACCCCTCGGGCAACTGTGTAATGGAGTTTATTTAATTCACCTTAATTAAAAGAACATGTATTTTTTAAAAGAACAACTTACGGGCACTTATGATTGGTCTAACGAAACTGAACGCTCCATGTTTGACACCAATGCTAACAGGCGACTGTTCGACCGCTGGAACGGCCATCAAACATTGTTTGTGATAAACCTTTTTCTACAGCAGGCTGGCGTAAGCCTTGCCAGGTATGGCCATCGGGCAGAACAAATGCTGCTGGAGCAATTGCCCCTGAATGCAATGAGTGAGATGAAGGTGCTGCAATGGTTAAATGCACAGTCTTCTAAAATTATAGCTTAACATGAAGAAATCAATCATCAATATACCCGCCAGATCAGTGATGGCAGTGCAGGACAAGGTTAACATAGTACTGGCCATAGTGGCCGCCATTTGTATCGCTTTTACATTGCTTAACTAACCTGTTTCTAAATATGCTGAACAAAACTAGTGCTGTTTAATCAAGCTAGCAGGATGTTAGCTGTACCTCTATGTAAAACATTTACTCTTAAGAAAGACCTTTGGCGCAAAAAAGGATCATTTTATTAATCAACTATTTTTCCCCGGAGTTGTAATTAGATTTATCGCTAATGCGATTAATAAGCGGTAGCAATAATAGTAAAGTATCAACCGGCCATCAAACAGCCGAAATTATATCGGCCTTTATCTCCGGCTTATTACAGCTTTGTTTGCCACACTAAATCTAAAACAAATGACAACTGAACAAATCGTATTGGCATCCAGGCCAAAAGGGTTACCAATAACCAATGACTTTAGAATGGAGCAGGTAGAACTCCCGGAAATAACAACCGGCGAGCTATTATTGAAAGGCCTGTATTATTCTGTTGATCCCTACATGCGTGGGCGAATGAACGATGCTAAATCCTATGCTCCCCCTTTTGAAATTGACCAACCTATTTATGGCGGCGTTATAGGAACGGTAATGCAGAGTAAATCGGAACACTATCAACCGGGTGATGTAGTGGTTGGCAATTTTCCCTGGCGAAGAGAATTTATTGCAAATGAAAAAGAAGCCAGGAAGATTGATGCCAGCCTGGCGCCGCTTAGTTATCACCTTGGTGTATTGGGCATGCCGGGCTTAACAGCCTATTTCGGTTTAATGCATATCGGGAAACCAAAAGCCGGCGAAACTGTGGTGGTATCCGGGGCAGCAGGCGCAGTAGGCATGGTGGTAGGCCAGATTGCTAAAATCCAGGGATGCCATGTAGTGGGTATAGCTGGATCTGAAGAAAAAGTAAAACTGCTCACCAACGAGTTTGGCTTTGATACTGCCATTAATTACAATACAACCCCCGATATGAACAAAGCGATTGCAGCGGCTTGTCCAAACGGTGTGGATATTTACTTTGATAATGTGGGTGGTGAAATTTCAGATGCGGTTATCAGGAACATTAACTTTTATGCAAGGATACCCCTGTGCGGACAAATTTCTTTGTACAATGCTACAGAAGCGCCCCAGGGGCCACGGTTACAGCACATATTGCTCACCAGGAGTGTTTTGATGCAGGGATTTATCATCTGGCAGTTTAACGATCAGTTTCCCGAAGGCATTCAGCAACTGGCACGATGGATTAAAGAGGGAAAATTAAAAGCCACCGAAACCATTGAACAGGGTTTTGAAAATTTACCAAAAGCATTACTCGGTCTGTTCAAGGGAGACAATACCGGTAAAATGCTTGTGCAGGCTTGATACAGCACAGAAATATGCTTCAACAATATTCTTTATTAATTATAAAAACGAGATCATGAAAGTATTATTCGTACTAACGTCACACAGCGAATTGGGCAATACCGGCAAAAAGACTGGTTTCTGGGTAGAAGAGTTTGCCGCTCCCTATTATGTAATGGCAGATGCAGGTGTTGATATTACCCTTGCTTCACCTAAAGGAGGTCAGCCTCCAATTGATCCCAAAAGTGAAGCGCCGGATGCACAAACAGCAGCAACAAAACGGTACTTTGCAGATGAGGCATTAAAAGAAAAAATGGCAAATACAAAAAGATTGGCAGATGTAAACGCCGCCAATTTTGATGCGGTGTTTTATCCCGGAGGCCATGGCCCTCTGTGGGATCTTTAC
>CAZDHQ010000353.1:0-5393 GCA_964505135.1 uncultured Ferruginibacter sp. | reverse complement strand
AGTGCGATGAAAACATAAACCAATGGTATCGTTACATAAGCAATATAAAAACTTAACATCCCAATCAAATACATCAAAACATTGTATGGAATTCTTCTTAATTCCCACCACAATATTATCTCATGCCATTTTCTATCCGGGTGTTTTGCACTGAGTAAATTCATCGGTTATTCAATTCTAAATTACTATAACAAAACTCACTGCCTAAAACGCTCAAACGTCTGCCAATACTTATCCTTATAAATTTCATACTCCATTTCAAATTGATCAGCATGTGTCTGCTGAACAGCATACATCACTTTAGCCGGCTTTCTAAATTCCCTGCAGGCAAAATAAAATTTTCTTTCGCCGTCTGCTGTTTCACGGCCTGCATTTAGATAACCATTTTTGTCAGTTAATTCCATATCAATTTTCTCTTCAATTTCACACAATGTATTATGCATATCTTTTGAAGGAAGGCCATTATTTTCACTGCCATCATATTTTATCGTTACCAGGGCAATCCAGGGATGCGAAGCTTTCTGATCCCATGAAAGCATTTGGGAATTAATCACAGCAAAAAGCGGCTTTTTATTTTTCAGGGTTGCTTCAATAGTAGTAAATTGGTTATCGGTTGTATCATAACGGGTATATTCATATTTCTCTATAAACTCTTTTTCCCGCCAAATGAGAAAGTCTTTTAGTTTGTTGATCGGGATCAAAGGTTTTTCTGCCTCAGAAGGAATAACGATATCCATGTTATCGATGCTGTTTACAAAATTCAATTCGCCCAGGTAATTATCAAGAAAAATATAGATGCCTGTGGTCATCTCCTTTTTGTTTTGCGGCGTCATGTCTGCATGTACGATGGAGATATCAATTTCATCGGGGTAAGCTTCCTGGTCGTTTGAATAAAAAAATAAATTGTCTTCTGTAAAACTATGACCAGCCATGTTGATAGAAACGTCTTTGATATCCAGCGAAGGTTTTAATGCTGTAAACTTCCAGTTGGCAAGTGATGGCGCCTGGGCCACCAGTTCTTCTACAAAAACAATGTTCTTCACCTCACCGTCTGCTGTTAAGATCAATTCGGCGGTATTGCTGTCATACATGCCGGTTACATACCAATAACCTTCTTTTAACTGGTTCAATTTTTTAGACAATGGATCAAAAAAATGTTTTTCTATATTGTTACCCGTTTTTATTACTTCATAAAATTTGAGTTGGTTGGTAGTAAACCATTCCCAAAAGGCTTTATTGCTGGTGATGGTGGCTTCTTGTTTGCCGAATAATTTTTTTAGAAAACTCATGTGCAGGGTTTAGTTTGGTTAAGCATTATTATATATACGGTTAAGCTTTTAGTCTTCTCATTAAAAAGAAATTGTAAAGCATAAAACCAATGGTAATCGCATCTGTTACCAGGTAATATCCATTACTACCGTTGCAAATATGTTATTATTAAAAAAGCGATGAAAGTGTGCAGCAAACAAAAAGGAAAAAATAATAGCAAGCGTTCTTAAGGTGATTGTTTTAAGGTGACTCATGATCAGTTATTGTTTTGGTAAACACTGTCTTCTCCTGCTAAGATATAAAGCGTTTTTATAATTTTCAAACAAAATGAAAATTGTTTTACCGGTTTGTTATTCTTGAACAGCGTTAAGACATACTTAAAATTATTGTGAACAAAAGATTTTGCGACATGAGTACCATTCAGCTTCACTAACTTTATGCAGTACCAGTTATTAACCTAACAACTACTGCATGAAACTAATTTTACCACTGCTGTTCTTAGCACTCCATACCGTTTCCTTTTCTCAGTTAAGAATTGTGAAGAAATTGGATACAGAACGTAAAAATGAGACGCCTGTAAGCTTTGCTACCATTTTTCAAAATAAATATTTATACAATAAACATACCTACACCGCAGATGGTAAGGCTACCAATGAATTGTGGATAACCGATGGCACTGAACCTGGCACTACTCTATTAACCAATTCACCGGGAGATTTTTTAGCAGGCGGCAGAGTGGGTAATAATTATATCTTCTTTAAATCAAACTATGCGGCAGACGGCAATACGCTTATATACGACTGCTGGAAAACTGATGGTACCGTCAATGGTACCATTTTAATGAAAGCTGCCCTGGTTAGCGGTATTGGAAATGATGGTTCTTACTACACAAAGCGACCCAGGAGTTTTGCAGCAGTAAATGACCAGCTTTATTTTGTTACCGATGGAGGAACAGAGCAGCAGCGGCTTTGGAAAACCAATGGTACTGCACTAGATACCGTGAAAACAGATTTTGCCGGATTGAATTATTCCAGGGGGTTGAACGATCTTATTGCGTTCAACAACCAATTGTATTTTCTTGTAAAAGATCCTAATGCCAGTGATGATACAGCTACTATTTGGAAAACAGATGGATCGTATACAGGTACGGTTCCTGTTTTTTCAGGTACTGATAGATTTTTTTTACAGCCAGATTTTTCCAATGCGGTTGTGTATGATGGGAAGCTGTTATTTGCTGCTTCCGATAGCAAACATGGCAGAGAGCTTTGGATCAGCGATGGCACTGCTGCAGGCACCAAACTCCTCCTGGATATACTGAAAGGGCCAGAAAGCGGATATCCATCAAGCCTTCATCTTGCCGGTGATAAACTTTTCTTCGTGGCAAACTATGGCAACACTTTTTCGGTACTTGATTTAAAAACGAATAGTGTATCCAATGTTTTAGATGGACTTGATGTAGCTTATGGTTCTGTTTTTACAATTGAAAACAGGATTCTTTTTAAATCTACCAACACACGAAGAGGATTAGAATGGTATACAAGTGATGGTACTCCGCAAGGCACACAACTGCTTAAGGATATAAGAAAAGGAGTGGCAGGAGCCTTTGATTACCTGAGTACAGAATCAGAAGTTTCTACTTTGGCTCCAAATGGCAATGTATACTTTGCCGCCAATGATGGCATTCATGGAGGCGAAATATGGTATTCCGATCTAACAACTGCCAATACAAAATTATTTGCAGATATTGCCCCCGGCAGTGCGTGGTCATCGCCCAACTACATCAAGGCCTCCAGTGATCAATTATTTTTTGTTGCCTATAATAAAACTGACTGGCAGTTATATGCTGTTGACTTCGCAAATTCCACAGCAGTTGCCAGTAACTACATGCCCTTTAAACCAGGCGAATGGATGCAAACCTTTGGTGCTAAGAGTTATGTGAGCTCAGGTTTCTTTAATTACCTGGAAGGCTTAACTACTGACCGAAAAAATAATGTATATCTCTGCGGCCACTTCCTTTCCCCTGATAATGACTTTGTATTTTTTGATAGTGATACCATTGTAAGCGGAAATAAAAAATACCAGGGATTCACCTATAAAGATTACCTGGTAAAGCTTTCACCCACCGGTGAATTTAGCTGGTATAAGAACAATGGTGGCAGTGATTTCTTTGCTTATAACGCTATTGCTGTTGATAAAAAAGATGAAGTGGTAGCTGCAGGCGGTGCTACCCCACCCCTGTTTTTTGATAGCTCCGTACTGGATAACCAACAAGGGGTATACCTGGCAAAATATGATACTGCCGGCAATACAAAGTGGTTTAAAATATTTAACACAGGGCGCTTTGCAAATATTGAACACGTAACTACAGATGCCGGTAATAATATTATTATTGGCGGTATCTATAAGAATGGTTTTATAGAAATGGGTGACGGCGTTGGTGCCAGTTCACTGTACGATGGCCAATACTTTGTGGCAAAAACGGATGCGGATGGCAAACCGCTGTGGGTAACAAATATTCCGGTATACGCAGGCCCTATGGGATATATCAAAAAGATCATCACTGATGCTAACGATAACATATATGTGCTTACTACTTTATTTGCACCCAATACAACAACACTAGGATGTGTAACTGATACCATGTACATACAGGTAACAAAATTTAGTTCAACCGGCAGGTTAATATGGAATAAAAAAATGAATACTGTTGGTGTGATCAACGCTATGAGCCTGAACATAGATGCTGCAGGGCTGCTAAATGTAATGGGATATTTTGGCGGAAAAGCGATGATTGATAAATACACTTTCCGGTCTGGGTACACTGAAGGTTGTTATAAATATGAAATTATCCATATACAAATGAACACAAACGATGGTACCATTACAGGTGTTGTGAGGGCTCAAAACCAGCTTACCAATGTGATTGATATTAAAGCAAACACGGATGGCACGTATTACCTGCTGGGATATAAAATTAATAAGGATCAGCAACCAAAGCTACCAGGTTTTGAGATCAGTCCCTATAACTCTCCTACCCAACAACTGGTTTTAGAACACCGCTTTTATAATGGTGAACTTATCAATAGTAGGTCATGGAATGTAGGTGTTGAAACTATTTTTACCCGAACCTATTTTACCACCACACCTCAAAACGATTTTATTATTGCTACCTGTGGTGCACAATACATTGATACTTTTGCAAACGGCGTTTCCAATTCTAACATGAATGTCAGCGTATGGAAATACATCAATAAATTTACAACACCGGTGGTGCCCGTTATCTCTTCTCTTAGTAACATTAAGGTATTGAATAACCCAGCTACTGACAGGCTGATTTTATCATTACCAGGTACCGGAGTGGCAGGGCAAATCAATATTTACAATTCAGTTGGGCAGTTAATGCGCAGGCAACCAATCAACGGAGGTCTAACTATCATTACAGTGGATGTGGCTGATCTTCCAAGAGGTGTGTACTTTATAAGTGTGCCTGTGGCCAATAGAAGAGAGACTGTAAAGTTTGTGAAGCTGTAGAATGGATTACCAGGTGTAAATAACCAATGATAGCTGAACTACTTTAAATGCAAATCACTCTTTTCATACACATGCCTCCCCAATGGAAGGTTTCTTTTTAACTTCCAGAAATGCCTTGCCTGCTGGATGGTCATACCAGGATTGTCTTCAAAAAAATCCCGGAGGTATTGATTGTATTGATTGCCTTTTGGAATAGTACTTTTGAAATGCTTCTCCTTGCTGCGTTCGTTTAATCTGTGCCATTCATTCACAGCATCCTGCAGTGTTTTGCCGCAATTGTTCTTCATAAACTCCATAAAAGGAATAGTAAAATGAAATTTCTCACCACAGTGTTCTTTAAAGAATTTTCTTGTATTTGCACCATTTGTATAACTGTCTGTTATAACCGTATCCAGTGTTAGTGAAGCCTTTGACCAATTGATTGTTGATATTGCTGTATTCTTTTTTGTTATAGCGGCCCGGCCATCTTTCCCTTTATCTAATACAAGGGCAATTCTATCCAGTATTTCAAATTTGCTACCAACATAGCTTAACTGTTCCAGTTTGCAGAAATCCACCAATTCCTGTTTGAGCCAATACCAGCGTTTGAGCTC
>CAZDHQ010000352.1:0-5418 GCA_964505135.1 uncultured Ferruginibacter sp. | reverse complement strand
AAGCAGCGGATAGCGGTTTTCCACGCAATTGATTTTTCATCCAGCGCTCCAAAAATGATTCCTTTTTTTCCTTTTAATAAATTATAAGACATAGCTGATTTTTTAATGCGGTAAAAGTAATACAGTTAATGGAATGAAAAAATATTGATAATTGGCTTATTAAGAAACCTGCTTCATCACCAGGGGCAATTTATATAATGAAGCATTATGAGCAGGAAGTATCTTTCGCTACACTCCTCTTCCACAGCATCAAGCTAACTTACGTGAAGAAAGAGCTTCATCGAAAGAAACGGAAAAGTTTTGGTACCCATTGGTTTGCTTTAGTACTTTGTGAAGAAAAGTACTTGCTCAATGCAATTGATAAAAATGGCAACGAATGCATAATCTCCTACATATTTTCCCGGCATGAATACGGAGTTAAACCGTTTACCGGGGCTTAACGGAATGCGTGCTATAGCCGCTATAGCAGTGGTAATAGCGCATATTGGCATCTCCTTGCAAAAATTTAATCTTCACCCGGTTTTATATTCCGATCCCGACAAAGACAAATTCAGTTGGAATATTCTTGGCAGTAATTGTGTAAGCATCTTTTTTGTACTTAGTGGTTTTTTAATTACCTGGCTTCTTTTGATGGAACAGGATCAGTTCAATAAGGTTGACATAAAAAAATTTTACCTGAGAAGGATACTCAGAATATGGCCCTTGTATTACGGGTACCTTGTAATTGCAGTTGCAGTATCTATCAAATTCAACCTTGCTATTTATTTGAAATCACTTTTATTGTATGTTTTTTTTGCGCCCAATATTCCCTTTGTTATTGGACCGAGGATTCAATTGTTAACCCATTACTGGTCATTAGGTGTGGAAGAACAATTTTATATTCTATGGCCATGGATGAATGCTAAAGCCAGAATAATTTTACGCCTGTCTATCTCAATAATCATAATTTTTGTATTGTCAAGGTTAGCGTTGCACTTATTATATCCACAGTCAATCTTTGAGAAATTTCTTCGTGTTACCAGAATTCATTGTATGATGATAGGCGCTGCAGGAGCGGTTTTATACAAGCAGCAGCATACGTTTTTTTTAAAATTGATAAACAACAAGATCACCCAAATTGTAAGCTGGATATTACTTTTGCCTATGGTTTTTAACCAATATACACCTGTAAGGTTTTTTAATCCGGAAATAGTGTCTGTATTAAGTTTATGTATCATCATCGGTCAAGTAGAGGTTTATAACAGGGTGATCAATTTAGAAAACAAACTGCTCAATTTTTTAGGTAAAATCTCTTACGGCATATACGTTTTCCATCCTTTGATGATTTTTTTATTATCAAAACTGTTAAACAATTTGACCCTGCATAGTGCAGTAAAGTACCTGTTGGTTTACAGCATCGTTTTTGCTACCACAATTTTATCAGCGTATTTATCTTACAGTTATTTTGAAAAATACTTCCTGAAGATTAAAAAGAAATTTGAAGTTGTAAAATCCATTTGAGTGAAACAGATCAATCTACATACAGCCCTCTTGCGCTGAAGTTGCTCACATCAATGTGGAAAATATTATTCCTGCCGTTAAAACCCAATTAACGAAATTCATTTTTAAATCACACGCATTGCAGGAAAATAAAGAAATATCCGCCTTATTGCATTTAATTGATGATCCTGATGAGGAAGTGTACAGCACTGTGAGCAATAAGATCATTTCTTTTGGTAAAGATATCATCCCTAACCTGGAAAGTTTGTGGGAACATACCAGCGATGAAACCATCCAGGAGCGAATAGAATTAATGATTCACCAGCTTCATTTCCGCGACCTTACAAATGATTTTGACCGCTGGAAAAATACACACAAGGGTTTGCTTGAAGGCGCTTTGCTGGTAGCCCGGTATCACTACCCGGATATTCAATCCATTCAAACCCGGCAAGAACTGGAAAAAATCCGCCGCAATATTTGGCTTGAACTAAATAATTATCTCACACCACTTGAACAGGTAAATGTAATTTCAAGCATTGTTTATAACTACCACAAGCAAATAGGCGTAGAAATCGCTTATGATCAACCCGAAGATTTTTTTATCAATAAGGCCGTAGAAACCAAAAGAGGCAACTCCATCAGTAACGGTATTCTTTACCTGTGTCTTTGCGAAATGCTTGATATACCTGTGAAGGCCGTAAACATTCCCCGACAGTTTATACTTGCTTACACGGATACTCAATACCATGTATTGCATCCCGGTGCACCCAATGCAGATAAAATAAAATTTTACATTGATCCATTGAATGGACAAATTTATTCTCACCAGGATGTAGACAGTTATTTTAAAAGAATCGGTGTGCCGCCAGTTAATTCTTATTTTAGAGAGTTATCCAATAAAGAAATTATCCAATTCTTACTGCAGGAGTTAAGCAAGTGTTTTGATAACCAGCAAAACGGTTATAAAATGAAGGAGCTACTGTCTATTGCAAAATTGCTTGACGAATGATTTATCATGTTACTAAAAATCTTACCTGGGCTAAAGCGCTTGAACAAGGATGGTATGAAGCAGATTCTTTGTCAGCAGAAGGCTTCATTCACTTAAGCAGGCAGCACCAAATTGAAGGTGTGCTTCACCGCTATTATAAAAATGAAAATAACCTGGTACTGCTTCATATAGATGAAAGCAAGTTATCAGCTCCCTTAAAATATGAACTGGCAGTTTCAGTAAATGAGAAATTTCCTCACCTGTATGGCAGGCTTAATCTTGATGCTGTGATAGAAGTAACAGTAATTAACAGTAATTAATCCAGTGGATATTCGTAGAAGAAATCATGCATTTTTATCCAGCCATTTTTTTCGTAAACAGACTGTGCAGTGTAGTTATCATCGGCAGTTTGCAGTAAGATATATTTAGCCCTGGTTTCCATACCAAACTGTTTAGCCTGCTGCAGCAGCGCCTCGCCTATACCCTGTTTGCGGGCGTGTTCTGCCACATACAAATCGTTTAGCAGCCAGGCATTCCTTAAAGAAACCGATGAAAAAACAGGATACAATTGAGCAAAACCCACCGCTTCATTTTTTAGTATTGCCAGGAAAATTACAGATTCATTATTGGAGATTCGCTGATCTAAAAATTCAAAAGCTGCAGGCAAATCGGATGGCTGTTCGTAAAAACGTCGATAAGCATCAAACAGCAATGCCACCATTGCAATATCTTCTTTGGTTACTCTCTTAATGTCAAGCAACATATTTGTAAACTGATTTTACTACTTTACAGAACGATAAAATTATTGATTTAATATGATTAGCTGGAATGATTTTGAAAAAATTGAAATGAGAGTGGGTACTATTATAGAAGCAATGACTTTTGAAAAAGCCAGGAAGCCCGCATTAAAACTTACAATTGATTTTGGTGAATATGGCATCAAAAGATCATCGGCTCAGATAACGTCATTGTATAATCCGGAAACATTATTGAGTAAGCAGGTAGTTGCCGTTACTAATTTCCCTCCAAAACAAATTGCAGATTTTATGAGCGAATGCCTGGTATTAGGCATCTACAATGAAGATAATAAGGTGGTATTGTTAACGCCTGAACGAATGGTAAAGAATGGTTGCCGTATTGGCTAATGATCAACATGAAACTGCTCAAAAAAAGAACTTACTTTTTTAAAGTTGTTTCTATTGAGCGTAAAAAAATGATTGCGGCCTTCTTTTTGGCACTCTATCAGTTTACTATCAGATAGTAATTTAATGTGATGAGAACAGGTAGGTTGAGAAAGACCTGTTAATCCCTGCACATCACCACAGCATAATTTACCCTTACGGGAAATTTCCTGCAGGATGGAAAGACGGCAGGGATCAGCAATGGCATTCATTGCTTTTTCAATAAACTTATATTCACTTTTTTCCGTACTCATCATTTTTTATTGGAGGCCAAAGAAATTATTTTTTGTTCAAATGAACAAGACTTTATTAAAAGACTTTACTTTTTATGATAAACTTCATGCTGTGTATAAACTCCCGTTAGTTCCAGCATTTATTTCTTAGTTTTAGCAAGATTGAAAATGATTGATTGTACTACCTACATATCGCCTGTTGGCAATTTGAATATTCATGCAGATGAACTGGCATTAAAAGCTTTACTATTTGAAAAAAGCACCAAACCGCCTGCAAAGTGGACTCCACAACGACTAGAACATCAAAATAAAATAATTGAAACTTGTTGCAACCAATTAGATACCTATTTTACAGGAGTAAGCAAGGTTTTCAATTTACCACTAGCACAAAACGGAACAATCTTTCAACAGACTGTTTGGAACGAATTACTAAACATACCTTATGGCAAAACCATCAGCTACCTGGAGTTATCAAAAAGAATAGGCGATGTAAAAGCTATAAGAGCAGTAGGTACTACCAATGGCAAAAATCAAATAGCTATCATTGTTCCATGTCACCGGGTGATTGGCAGCAATGGACAATTGACAGGCTACGCTGGAGAACTATGGCGAAAAAAATGGCTGCTTGAACATGAAGCAAGATATGCCAACGGCTTACAAACTTTATTTTGATTGGCTAAACAAATCACTGGAAGTAAAAGAAAGAGGCAGTAATTCTTTAGCAGTTTGAATAATAAAAACGGGGCCGTATGATCCGCTTAAAATAAGCCTTATGGGTTGATTTGTTCTGCCTTCATATTCTACCAATGTTTGCCTGCAAACCCCACAGGGTGAAATGGGATGAGCACTTTCGCCATCATTATTCTTATAAGTGATCGCTATAGTTTGGATTGGCTCACCAGGATATTGGGAGGCAACGGATGAAAGCAACACCCGTTCAGCGCAAATACCTACCGGATACGCAGCATTCTCCTGGTTAGTACCGGTTACTATTTTTCCATTGTTTAAAGATGCAGCCGCTGCCACATAAAACTTTGAATAAGGCGCATAGGCGTTTCCGGTAGCAGCTCTCGCCTGCTGAAGTAACATTGCATCTTCCTTTTTTAGTTCATCAGCCGATGGATACACTTCCACGTTAAAATGAATTTCTTTTACTTCCATTGTTTATTGTATTGCAAGGAGCAATTTAACTTTTATTAAAATAAAAAACCACAAAGTGTCTTCTTTGTGGTTTTACTATCATTTGTATAAAAAATCCTGCTTATTTAATTGAACGGAAAATGCGTTTCCACCTTGGCCCATGTTCCCAGCTAAACCAAATTAAAGAAGCTTTTCCCACTACGTGATCTTCAGGCACAAATCCCCAAAAACGGCTGTCCAATGAGTTATGCCTGTTATCTCCCATCATCCAGTAATAGTTCATTTTAAAAGTATAGCTGGATGCTTCCTGGTCGTTAATATAAACTTTACCATTAGCAGTTGACAGCTTGTTTCCTTCGTAAGTAACGATACACCTTTCATAACGTATGATATTATC
>CAZDHQ010000351.1:0-5422 GCA_964505135.1 uncultured Ferruginibacter sp. | reverse complement strand
GTTGGCATTCCTTTCTACATAATAAGCGGCCCGGTCCAGCTCCTCAATAATGGCCTGTTGCTGGCTTACAGAAGCAATTTTATTCAGTCTTTGGGCAAAATCCTTCTCATTTTCGCCCAAAAACACCCGATCTGCCCCCAAAACCTTGATCCGGACACTTTGTTCCAGCAGGTGATTAAAGTAGCGGAGAAACTGTTTCTGCTTCTCCCGGCCCAGTTTGGCCACTTCTTCGGTAAACTTTACCTGGGCCATGGGGCCGCCTTTCAGGGTGGCATTCAGCCAGTCGCGCAGCAGGCTCTGCCAGTCCTGGTCGGCATGCTGTATCAGTTGCAGCGCTTCCCGGTAATTGCCTTCGCAGATGCCGGCTATCTGCCGGGCGGTATCCGGGGTCAGTTTGGCCCTTTCTACCAGGGCCTGTTCTATCTCGCTGTTCTCCGGCATGGGGATCTTCACCAGCTGGCAGCGACTCAGGATCGTAGGCAGGATCTGTTCATCATTTTCGGCCACCAGTATAAATAAGGTATTGGGCGGTGGCTCTTCAATCAGTTTCAGCAGTTTGTTTCCTTCTTTGCCCAGGTATTCGGGCATCCAGAGTAATAAAACCTTGTACTCGCTCTCAAAACTTTTGAGGCTCAGCTGCCTGTTAATCTCGTTACACTCTTCGGCAGTAATATTTCCCTGTTTGTTTTCGGCACCAATGAACTGCAGCCAATCGTACACATTGCCGTAAGGATAGTTCTTTACAAATTCCCGCCACTCGGCTATATAGTCAGAGCTAACAGGTTTGTCGCCCGCTTTTCTGGGTATAACCGGGTAGGTAAAATGCAGGTCGGGATGAATCAGCTGTTCCGCCCGCTGAAAAGCGGCCTGTTCTGCAATATGATCCGGATGAATATAAGCGGGTGCGGGTTCCAGTGCCGTCATGCCTCCAAACAGGTCTTCCACCACCGGGGCTGGTTGCGGCAGTGAAACAATGTATTGCGCAAAAGCCAATGCCAGGGGTAAAGCACCGCTTCCTTCTTTTCCCAGAAACAGCAAAGCATGGCTCAAACGGTTCTGTTCTACCATTTCTGCCAGGTGTTGTTTTACTGCTTTTTGTCCTATGACATCTTTGAAGAGCATAAAGAATTAGCGGATTACGGATTGCGGATTAATCCGGCGTCAAATGTAATGGATATGGCCAAACAAAAAAGAGGATGTTACACACACCCTCTTTTTTAATAATCCGCGAATCCGTAATTCGCTAATTCATTACTTCAGAAATTTCAGAATTTCCTCGCTATCCGGTTTCACTTTACTTTCAAAATAAGCGATCATCTTACCGTTTTCATCCAGTAAGAATTTATTGAAGTTCCATTTGATCTCTGCATCCAGCACGCCGTTTTCTGCTTTACTGCAAAGCCATTTGTAAATCGGTGCAGTATCATCTCCTTTTACAGAAATTTTTGCTGCCATTGGAAAACTAACACCATAGTTCTTTTTACAGAACTCCTGGATCTCTGTATTGGTGCCAGGCTCCTGTGCGCCAAAGTTGTTGGCAGGGAAACCTACAATAACCAGCTTGTCTTTATGCTGTTCGTACAATTTTTCCAGGCCCTCATATTGTTTGGTGTAACCACATTTAGATGCCGTATTTACAATTAAAATCTTTTTGCCCTTGAAAGCAGAAAAATCGATAGTCCCTCCATCTAAAGCAGGCACTTTAAAATCGTAAATGCTTTTGGCTACTGGTACAGGTGCTGTAATAGCTGCCTGCGGATTTACATTATTTGAATTATTCACTGCAGCGGTGCAAGAAATGGCTGCAATAGCGATAGCAATGGTTCTGATCATAATAGTTTTTTTAAAGATAACAGTGAAAGAATGGTATTGTTTATTGGTTTAATCTTTTTACTGCTGTTCGTAACAACCGATATCCGTTATGCCCACCGCCCTAATTTTATCGTCCAGGTCTTTTGGATAGCTTGTTGCCGTTCCTTTGTTTATCCCCGGTGCATCTGCAGCGCTAATATGAAAATCGAACCGCTTTTTTGTATAGTCTAAAGTATCAAACTGCGGATTCAAATTTAGCAATGATTCTTTGATAATACTATTTCCCGGATCGGTTGCATTTCTGTAAATACAATGATCAAACAACACATTAAATGGATCTGATCCTTTTTTCAATATAACGGCTTCATCCGTTATAAGGTTGGTTTCTTCACCCCAAAAAATACAATTTTCAAAAACAGCATTTAAGCTATTGGTTACATCGCTGCTATTTATAGCTGCATAATTATTTGCACTAAGTACCGGGTTCTTATGTGTAACATACGAGGAATATCCGGCAACGGTGCAATTGGTTAATTTGTAATCTCCCCCTAAAAGAATACTAATATTATTGCCACAATTACTAATTAAACTGTTGTTGATATCAAAACTGCTGGCGACAAATAATAAACCTGCATCATAAGCATTATCCACAATACACTGCTGCATGGTTACTTTAAAATTACCATCGCTTGCCGGGTACTCTGCTATCACTCCACGGTAAGCATTTTTAATATTAGTAAAAGTAAGTTTGTTACTCTTGCTTGTTTCTCTAAAATAAATACCAGGCCAGCTTGCAGGTAAGTCACGGTAGTCTTCATCTAATCTATCACCGTTGAAAACTACAGGCTGATCTTTTGTTCCATTGGCTATTAGTGTTCCATCAATTAAAATAGGAGCATTGGCATGAGCATAAATTTTACAACCGGGGTCAATGGTTAAAGTAACGTTGGTATCTACCTGCAATCCACCGAGGATTACATAAGGCAGCCGATTATTCCAAACCCTATTTTCTCTTATTACGGTATTCCTTAAAAAGTTGGCGTTTTGTCCATAAGCTTCCAGTTGTACCATACGGGTGTTGCCATTGTAACTGATTGCAATACTATCCTGCACTAAAAATGGGAGATTATTAAAATTGGGATCAATATTAACCGTTACAAAAACATAAATACTGTCATTAGCGTCTATTGAATAATTATTTACTTCAGCAGATGGAGCGCCATTGATATTTATTTTAAATGGAGATTGAACACCACCTCCTAACCTGATTGAGCTCAGCAACAATTTCTTATCATTAGGATTATTAATCTTGAATGATTGGGTAACTGAACCGATGCTGGTGAACACCGTATCAAATTTTACGACACTAGTGCTGGTAGAAATGGCTGCATCCGGATTGGTAACAAAACCATCTTTGCCACACGAACTAAGAACAACTGTAAATGCCAGCATTAACATGCTGTAGCTATATAGGTTGCTAAACAGTTGGCGAATGGTTAAAAACATTTTCAAAATTAATGGTAATTATTATTCAGCGTTTGCCATTCAAATTGTCGTAAGGGTTGCCAACCTTTTTTTCATGTTATTGCTACTTAATAGAGCCTTCAAAAGGCTGGCAACCCTAAAGCACATTATTTAGATGCTGTTGCCACTGCAGCGATACTTAATTTAACAGAAGCATCATCTATCAAAACGTTACCTGCTGCTTCCAACGTTGCACCTGTAGTAACCACATCGTCCACCAAAAGCAAATGTTTATTTTTAAACAGTGATGAATCTTTTACTGCAAAACTGCCTTCCACGTTTTCCCATCTTTCTACCCGGTGCTTTTTAGTTTGTGTCTCAGTATACCGCTGGCGGATAAGGTTGCCCGTTATTACAGGTACCTTCATTACAGTAGACATGCCGTTACAAATGATTGCTGCCTGGTTATACCCCCTTTTTCTTTCTTTATCAGGGAATAATGGCAATGGTATCAACGCATCGATATCATTGAAGCGGTTACTATTTGCCAACTCTTTACCCATTAGTTCACCTAAAAAGATACCGATGTCTTTATTGTTTTTGTATTTTAACTGGTGTATTAGTTGCTGTACCACCAGGCCCTTGCCAAAATAAAAATGAGCGTGAGCCGCAAATACCGGTATCCTTCCCCAAAAATATTTTTCAATTGGATTATTGGCATGCTTTGCAAATTCTGTCACCGGTAGATTTACAAAACACTTTGCACATAGCTGGCTTTCTCTTAACAATACGTCACTACCACAACCCATACAGATATGTGGGTAGAAAAGGTGAAGCGTATCAGTCCATATTTTCTTTATCGCCAGCATTATAATTATTAAAACAAGTAACGGTATAGTTCTTCCACTTTTGCCAAGGGCACAATTTCAATATTGCTTTTGAGATTTACTGTTGACTTGGAATTATATTTACTTACTATGATTTTTTCAAAGCCTAATTTTTCTGCTTCTGCAATACGTTGCTCAATGCGATTCACCGCCCTTATCTCTCCGCTCAATCCCACTTCACCTGCAAAACAATAATGCTGGTTGATGGGAACATCTTCATAACTGCTGAGCAGGGCACAAACAATGGCAAGATCAATGGATGGATCTTCTACTTTTAATCCACCGGCAATATTTACAAACACATCCTTTACACCAAAATGAAAACCACCTTTCTTTTCCAATACTGCTAATAATAGTTGTAACCTTCTTAGATCAAAACCGGTTACTGTTCTTTGCGGTGTGCCATATACGCTCTGCGTTACCAATGCCTGGCCTTCTATTAGCAAAGGTCTGATGCCTTCCATCGTTGCAGCAATGGCAATTCCACTTAGCTGTTCTTCTTTTTGGGTGATTAGTATTTCTGAAGGATTGCTCACCGCTCTCATGCCAGCACCAGTCATTTCATAGATACCCAATTCTGCCGTAGAGCCAAAGCGATTCTTTAATGTTCTTAAAATTCTATATGCATAATGACGGTCGCCTTCAAACTGCAGGACGGTATCTACCATGTGTTCTAAAATCTTGGGACCGGCAATGGTTCCGTCTTTTGTAATATGACCAATAATGAATAAAGGCGTATTGGTTTCTTTGGCAAAGCGCTGCAGTTCTGCGGCTGTTTCTCTTATCTGGCTTACACTGCCTGCACCTGATTCAACAAACGGCGATTGCAATGTTTGAATCGAATCGACAATCACCAGTTCCGGTTTTAATTTTTTTATCTCCTGAAAAATGCTTTGTGTATTGGTTTCAGTAAGCAGGTAAAAATCTTCATTGCCAATACCAATTCTATCTGCACGCATTTTTATTTGCTTTTCGCTTTCTTCTCCACTTATATATAATGTAGTGAGGCCTTTTAATTGTAAACCGATTTGTAAAAATAAAGTTGATTTACCAATGCCTGGTTCACCGGCCACTAAAACAATTCCGCCTGTAACAATACCACCACCTAACACTCTATTTAGTTCTGCATCGTTTGTAATAATTCTTTCTTCCGCAGCACTGCTTACTTCATTAATAGCAATCGTCTTTATCTTTTCTTTCCCTGTGTATGATTTCCATTCTGCATTTTCTTTTTTATCATTTCCTTTCACCACTATTTC
>CAZDHQ010000350.1:0-5423 GCA_964505135.1 uncultured Ferruginibacter sp. | reverse complement strand
GTTGAAAATAATATTCAACCAAAAACAAGACCGGTAGCCAGTAACAGAATGGGCTTGAATAATATTGTGGCTAAGTACAAATTACTGGATCATTCAGATGTAAGCATTGAGCAGATTAATGATAAATTCAGGGTTACTATTCCACTAATTAATATCCACGACTATGAAAGTACTGATAGTAGAAGATGAAATGCTGCTGGCAAGACAGCTTCAGCGAACACTTAGTGAAGTGGAACCAACTGCTAGGGTGGTGGGTATTACGCACAGCATAGATGAAACTGTAGCCTGGTTTGAAAATAATTCACAGCCTGATCTTTTGCTAATGGACATTGAACTGGCAGATGGTCAGAGCTTTGATATTTTCAGGAAAACAACTGTAACTGCTCCCGTTATTTTCACCACTGCTTATGATGAATATGCCATCAGGGCTTTTAAAGTTAACAGCATTGACTATTTGCTAAAACCTGTAAAAGCGGCTGATTTAAAAATTGCATTGGAGAAATTTAAAACATATGCAAAACGGCAAAGCAATAATGAAATACTTGATCTGCTGGTACAGATAAAAGAAATGAAACCTGCAGAATATCGTTCCAGGTATTTAGTAAAGCAGGGGCAGAAGCTGGTGAGTATTGATACTGCTGACATCGCTTATTTTTATTCTGAAAATAAATACAGCTTCTTTGTTACCCATCAAAACCTGAAATATATCATTGACCATACACTTGATTCAATTGAGAGAGAAATTTCTCCTAAGCAATTTTTTAGAGCTAACAGGCAATACATACTGAGCAGCCAGTGTGTGGTCGGGATTCATACCTGGTTTAATCAAAAATTAAAAGTGGAAGTAAGGCCAGCTACACAAGAGCATATTGTAATAAGCAGGGACAGGGCCGCAGACTTCAGGCGCTGGCTTGGAGAGTAATTACTTCAATTAATCAATAAATTCATTCCTGCATTTCGTCATCTAAATCCTGCGTTTCGGCAATGCCGGGATTGTTGTACGTATTGTTCTGCTGCATTTTTACAATCAAAATGAAAGTCATGAACAACAGCTACAAATTACTCATCATTACAGTACTTGCATTTGGAACAGCAAGAGCACAGAACGGTGTGTTTAAAATTGGGATAGGCTATCAGCGCACATGGGTCGTAGACAAGCAGGCCTCCACTTTAAAATACCAGTCTGCAGAAAAAACATTTTTATTGGGCTACAGTAACAGCGGTGCTAAGCACAGGTTTGATGCACAGTTAAGCGGTGGCTTTGGTAAATTTTTTCCCACTGGATTTCAAAACAGGCTTTGGTATAACCCTGTATACAATGCAGATGGCAGCGCAAAAATAGATTCCAGTCTTGTAACGGGTACACTCTATAATGCAAAGCTTGATATCGCTTATTCAAAAAATATCAGCAACGGCTACACGAAAATTGGTAATAATGATTTTTACAGCAAAAGATATGCAGGAGCTTCCATTAGTAATAATCTTTTTTATAGCGATAATATTACCAGGAACGCATGGATGAATTCCACATCATTAAATGCATTGTATCAATACACTACTTTAATGAATGTAAAGCACCAGTTCAGTATAAGATTGACTATTCCTTTGGTGGCAAGAAATACAAGACTGGCTTATCACAATACTGTTGCTTCTTCCACTGGTGATAGCCATGTAAAAACGTTTTTTAAACAAGGCAGCAGGCTAGTGTCATTTGCAAGTTTCCAAAACATAAGAGTTGACGCAGGATATGACTATGCAGCCGGTAAAAATTTTGGTATGGGTATTCATTATTCAGGTCAGTGGTTAAGGTATGCGTATGAAAAACCCATTTCTCTTTTTCAAAACAATATTGGAGTAGTAGTATCAATCAAATAAATAAGTATAGCATGAAAAAAAATTTTATAGCAGTGGCTGCAATGACAATTATAGCAAGCTCTTGCCAGAAAGCATTGTTGCTTTCAGTGAAACAAAATACACCTGTAAATAATTTTGAGGAAATGTGGAAGGGGTATGATCAATGGTATGGCATGTTCCAGGTACGGCACATCAATTGGGATTCAGTATATGCGGTGTATCGGCCCCAGGTTAATGACCAGATGAACAATACACAGCTATATGATGTACTGAGTAAACTCATAACCCCCTTAAATGATATCCATGCATTTTTGCAGCCCACCACTGATGGACTACCACGCTACGAGAGCAGTGTGTTTTTCAGGAACAACAAAGTGCAAAAGAATTTTTCTATTGCACTCATCCAACAAAAATATATTCCTTCGCTTACCACGATTGATGAAAAGTTTCATTATGGTATTATCAACAATGATGGTAGTAATATCGGTTACATTCACTTTGGAGAATTTGGAATGCCGATTAGTTTTTACAAGACACAGATGAATACAGTGATGACTGCATTAAAAAACTGTAAAGCCATTATTGTGGACATTCGCAATCATACTGGTGGCGATGATGAAGTGAGCCGTTACCTAGCCGGGTTATTTGCTGCAGAAAAAAAACTCTTTATGACAGTGCGTAAGAGAAGCGGTAATGGTAGAAATGATTTTACTAAACCTCAATATTGGTATGTAGATAAAGAAGGAAGTGCGCAATTCACCAAGCCGGTGGTATTACTTACTACCAGGTGGACTGCCAGTGCAGGTGAAACCTTTACCTGGGCAATGAATACACAAACGCATATAATACAAATGGGGGATACTACTGCAGGAGGTTTTTCAGACGTGATCTCAAGAGAACTACCCAATGGCTGGCTTTATTTTGTGGGCGTGGGAGATTATCGCAATGATAATGGAAAGAGTGAAGAGGGAATTGGTGTTGCGCCAAAGCAATATTTTGTAAATACCGAAGCCGATATTGCAGCCGGTGTGGATAAAGTATTGGAGGCAGCAATAGAAAAATTGAACTAATAAATTAATTGCACAAGTGCAGCGCCAACAGAGTTGAATATTTCACAGCTCTTTTGCGTAAGGATGAAAGCAAAGCTGATCTTATAATGATGCATATAGCTACATCTCCAGGCCCAATACGGAGAGTCAATAAGTATTTTCCAGTTTTCTTATTATTCTCTATCTTGTTGCCTTCTCACACAAAATTGCACATATGAAAAAAATTGTTTTATCTCTTTTCGCAGGTACGTATGTACTTTTCATGAGTAGCTGTAACTCTTCGGATAGCAGCCATAGCACCTCACCAGACTCCACTGCAGCAAAAACTGCCGACAGTATAGCTGCAGCACCTAACTGGAAGATTGGTGTGCAAATGTGGACATTTAGAATGTTCCCTTTTTCTGAAGCATTAAATAAGGTGGACAGCACCGGAGCCAAATCTATTGAGGCTTTTTGGGGCCAGCCACTTGGCGCCGGTTTAAAGGATAGTTTTGGACTGCGTATGAGTGATGCAAGCAAAGCTAAATTGAAGGAGTTGCTGAACGGAAAAGGAATACAAATTGTAGCAATGGGTGTAATTTCTCCCGACACAAAAGAGGAATGGAAAAAGGCCTTTGACCTGGCAAAAGAGTTTGGTCTAAGCTATATCACCTGTGAACCTAAAAAAGACCATTACAATTATATTGACAGTCTTGCCGGCGTGTACGGTATTAAGCTGGCTATTCATGATCATCCCAAACCAAATATGTACTGGCATCCAGACAGTGTATTAGCGGCTACTGTTGGTCATCCAAACATTGGCTCCTGTGCTGATGTAGGCCACTGGGCAAGAAACGGTTTAAATCCTGTTGACTGTTTGAAGAAATTGAATGGACACATTTATGGTGTGCACTTTAAAGACATCAAGCAGTTTAATAACACTGAAGCAGAAGACACCGTCGTGGGCAAGGGTGTAATTGATTTCTCTGCTATTTTGCAGGAATTAAAGGCTCAGCAGTTTAAAGGAATGATTTCCATTGAGCAGGAATCAAACTGGTACAATAGTGTGCCTGATGTAACGGGTACAGTGAAGCTGCATAATGAAATGGTTTCAAAATTGAAATAATTTTTGCTTTATACTAACTAACCGAAAGGCTACCTGTAATGGGTAGCCTTTGTTGTAACTGAGTGGTTTGTTTTGTTCTATTACCTTACTTATTGCTAACCTGTTCTATCAAGTAGGGTTGCAGGCCAGCTTTTGGCAGATTAAATGAAAGACTATTTTGCAATCACCATTTGCTTTGTATCTACTCTTTTATCATTGATGTGGAGTGAATAATTATAAGTGCCTGCGGGCAACTCACCAAGTGCAATGCTGATTTGTCCCTGGCCTTTTGCGGCAGTATAAGTTTTTAAAAGGCTTCCTTTACTGTCTGTAACTATGATTTGTGCCCTGCTGGCATTATCAGGCACATAGTAGTTGATAATGGTGGCATTTGTAGCAGGGTTAGGCACGTTTTGTTTGATGTAACCAGCCTGTGCATTGATAATGGTAGTACTACCTCCCTGTTTTATCATTGCCTTTAATTCGTTTACCTCATTCTGCAAAGCGATATTTTTCTCATTCAGCTCTTGCATGCCTTTTATCAATACCGGAATAAGTTCTGTATAGTTTATTACTTTAATCATTTGTTCGTCTTTCTTTCTCTCAGCCATATTATTTGTTGCTGGTGCTTCAGCGCCAGGTACTTGAACTTTTTCCAAAGGATTGTTAGTTGGCTTGGTTTCCGTGGGCTTAACTTCGGCAATAGGCGCTGAATTAGGCCCCTCCGGATTTTCAGCTATTTCTTTAACCAGTTCAGGCAATACTGCTTCTACATCCTGTGCTATCAAACCAAAATGTTTACCTCGTGGTAAATTGAGTTCAGCCATTTTGCCCTCAGTCTGAAATTCATAAGTACGTGGCTTTAAAGAACTGATAATGGACATAGCATCTGTAAACTCAGCAATATTTTTTTTCAATCTTCTATCACTGGTTTGATACGTTCCAGACGCATAGGTATTGCCATAAAAAACACCGGCCCATTGTCCTGTGGTATTACTGGTTTTAGCTACCACTCCCCAGCCGGTAGCCGATTGAAACCATCCTGCATAGCCGGTACCTGTTGCATCTCCCACCACTGCATAGCCGCTTACACTGGTGCCCCACATTCCATTACCGGTAGCACTGCTGCCATAAACACCATTCTTACCAGTGCCGTATACTCCATTAAAATTGGAACAGTTTCCATATACGCCATATGATGAACCGGAATATCCATAAACTCCCCAATTTCCAGATCCATACACTCCATAGTTACCCGAGCTACCATATACACCATAATTAGTTGCGCTACCATATAAGCCTATATAACCGCTGATACCATATACACCATAATTGTTTGGGCTATACGCATACACGCCATAGTTACTGCCGGTTGTGTAAACTCCGTACAAGGCACTGGTGCTGCCTGTTTGTATCGTACCTGCCTTTAAAGTGTC
>CAZDHQ010000349.1:0-5428 GCA_964505135.1 uncultured Ferruginibacter sp. | reverse complement strand
GTTGGCTGGCAGGTTCAGCTGCATTACCACCAGAGTTTTCAGCAGCCACGAATGCGCTTACATCCGTGCCAGGCTTACCCACAATTGCTATGATCTCATTTACTTTGGCTGCATTGCCGGCTTCGACACCGGTGTATAATAAAGTGCCTTCTTCGTATCCCACCACTTCCATGGTAGCTTTATCTGTTTCTACTTCGGCCAGCACATCATCAGATTTAACCGTATCACCCACTTTTTTATTCCACGCCACAATTTTTCCTTCGGTCATTGTATCACTCAGCAATGGCATCCTGATCACTTTTGCGCCAGCTGGGAGTTCAGCTTTAGCGGTAGGCGCAGCTGTTGGAGCAGGAGCAGCTTGTTTGGCTGGCTCAGTTGCAGGAGCCGGGGCAGCCGCAGGAGCAGCAGCGCCATTTCCGCCATCCAGCAGGGATTTATAATCCTCACCTTCCTTTCCAACTATAGCTATTATCTGGTTTACTTTAGCTGCTTCACCTGCAGGTACACCCACATAGAGCAAAGTGCCGTCAGCATAACCTACCACTTCCATTGTTGCTTTATCAGTCTCCACATCAGCCAGCACATCATCACTTTTAACTTTATCCCCTACTTTCTTGTTCCACGCCACTATTTTCCCTTCAGTCATAGTATCGCTGAGTAGCGGCATTCTTATCACTTCTGCCATATTTGATAGTTTCTAAGTATTTATAATGAGCGTCGAAATTAATGCAAAAAAAGGAAATAGAACAGATGGAAATAACAGGGTAGACCTTAATTTGTTTTGGTGCTTAAGGGGTTTATGGAACCGGCAGTAGTTCATACTTCTGCTTCATTGGCGTCGCACACTTTTACGATAGATCATAATTCAGCAGCGAAGCAGCTATTCCAGCTCCAGCTTTAATCTTTCCTTTAATTCCTTCACCCATGGAAATTCTTCAATAATTTTTAAGTATTGCTGCTTTCGGGTGAGGGTTACTTCCTGCGGCTCGTCTGGTCTTTCTTTTTCTACCACCGTCACCTGGTATGTAAGTGTCCGGTTATTAAAATGGGCCTGCAGATGTTCTATCAGCTGTGCCCTTTCTGTTTCAATAAATGCCTTTTGAATTTCACTGTCTGTGACAATGCCAATGGAGTTATTATCTATCACCGCCAGTTCTGCTGTTTTAAAATGCAGGATAGCGGAATGATTGCCTCTGTCTCTTAGCAATTGTATAAACTGCCCCCACACTTTATGCAGGTCTTCTTCGGTCAACAGCTTTGCTTCATTACCACCATTCTTATTTTGTTCACTTATCTTTTGGCGTAATTTATTCAGCGATGCCATGCTGGCTTTTGGCTCTGCAACTACACTGGTATTACTTATTGTTGTGGTCTTTGTTGTAGTAGCAACGGGGCGTGCCTGTTCTTCAATAATCAGTTTCGCTTCGGGTAGTAGGGCAGTATTTTTAGCTGGAGTAGTTTTTACCGGCACAGCTTCTTCTCCAAATTTGATAATGGGTAAAGCTTTAAAGGCAAGTGTTTTACTCCCCTCAACTATTTTTTTTTTACTCAGGCCTCCCTCGTTATTGGCCAGTTCAATTGCCTGCTGCAGGTAGCTCAGTTTGATGAGTGTTAATTCTACATGCAATCTTTTATTACGTGCCTGTTTGTAATTGATCTCTGCTTCATTTAAAATATTCAGCGCACTAATGATAAATGCAGCAGGGATTTTTTGTGCAGTCTGTAAATATTTTTGTTTAAAGTCTTCCGCAACTTCCAATAGCATGGCCACTTTGGCATCACTACTTACCAGTAGATTGCGTAAGAATTCAGAAAATCCATTTAAAACCGTGTCACCTTCAAAGCCCTTGCGGTTGATTTCATCAAACATCAGTAAGGCACTGCTCAAATCCTGCTTGTAAACACAATCCAATAATTTGAAGTAATAGTCTTCATCAAGTATATTCAGGTGTTCCAGTGTGTTCTGGTAAGTAACCTCACCATTGGTAAAGCTTACAATCTTATCCAGTATGCTTAATGAATCCCTCATACATCCTTCGCTCTTTTGAGCAATGATATGCAGGGCTGTTTTTTCTGCCTTTATATGTTCCTTTTCACAAATTTCCTGCAGGTGCTCCACCGTATCATTATTAGTGATGCGTTTGAAATCAAAAATTTGACAACGGCTTAAAATCGTTGGAAGAATTTTATGTTTTTCTGTAGTAGCTAAAATAAAGATGGCGTAGGGTGGGGGCTCTTCGAGCGTTTTTAAAAAGGCGTTAAAGGCAGATGAACTCAGCATGTGCACCTCGTCCACAATATACACTTTGTATTTACCTGCCTGTGGCGCAAATCTTACCTGCTCCACCAGGCTGCGGATATCATCCACCGAGTTATTGCTGGCGGCATCCAGTTCATGAATGTTTAAAGAAGTTCCTGCATCAAAAGAAACACAACTATTGCAGGTATTGCATGCTTCGCCATCCTTAGTTTGATTTTCGCAGTTAATGGTTTTAGCTAATATCCTGGCACAGGTAGTTTTCCCTACACCTCTCGGTCCACAAAATAAAAATGCATGGGCCAGTTGATTATTCTTAATGGCGTTTTTAAGTGTGGTAGTAATATGTGATTGCCCCACCACAGTGCTAAAATTCTGCGGACGGTATTTTCTTGCCGATACAATAAATTTATCCATAATTGCGCTGCCTCCCGGCAAATCTAAAATCTTAAATCAATAATCTCAAATCAAAATAGGATGCCGCCTAAACTCCTTATTTCTATCAAAATGGTAGCGGTAAGTTACCAGGTTACGACTGCGGTAAGTATCGCCAAACCCTTCGGCCACATTGATCATCTTTGGGTTAAAATCTCCAATCCATTGCATTTCATAGGCATGGTAGGGCAGTGAGGGCACCTGTACTATTTTTGAGCATTCTGCAATCAAATAAGAGTCCAACCCTTTTCCCTGCCATTCAGGCACCACGCCAAAAACCAGGCCCGTAAATTTTTTAGACGGCTTAAATTTTTGAAGGAATAGAAAATACAACTTTTGAAGCAGCCCAAACTTGCCATCCATGTGTTTGAAATACTGATTGAGATCGGGCAGATTTACAAACATGGCAATGGGCTCCTCATGATGATAAGCAAAATAGATGATGCGTTCATCTATTACAGGCTTCATTTTATTAAACATTAGTTTTACCTGCTCCACACTTAACTGCTTTAAACCGCCATGGCCGGCCCATGCTTTATTGTAAACAGTAGCAAAATCCACCGCAAATTTATCCAGTTGCTTTTTGTTGATGGTTTTGCAACTCATGCCTGGTATGGAAGCCACTTCTTGATGCCGCTTAAAAATTTTTTCAGACAGTTTTTTCTTTGGATCGTATGCAAAACAAATTTGATTAAAGAATAACTGGAAGCCATAGTTTTCAAATATGGTTTGATAATAAGGCGGGTTGTAGTTCATACAATAAAGCGGTTCATCAAAACCTGCTGTAACTAGTCCCCACCAGCGGTCTCTTTCGCCAAAATTGATAGGGCCATCCATGGCCTGCATTCCTTTTTCGGTAAGCCATTTTTTTGCTGTATCAAACAAAAGGTTTGCAGCTTCCTGGCTATTGATGCATTCAAAAAAGCCGATGCCACCCACTGGTACATCGTCACCTTTATTCTTATACTTACTGTTAATGAACGCAGCGATCCGACCTGCATAAGTACCATCTGCAGATTTCAAAACCCACCTATGGGTCTCACCAAACCTGTAGGCTTTGTTTTTTGCTTTATCGAAAACATCTTCAATGTCTTTGTCAAGAGGGCGAATCCATTTAGGATCGTTTTTGTAAAGCTGTACAGGAACCTGTAAAAACTCTTTTGCCTTGCTGGTATTATCTACTTGGATTAGCTGCATAATGTAAGGTGACGCAAATGTAAGCAACCTAATGCAGTGGTAAATGCTTACAAAAAAAGAACCACTGCTGGTACGGCGCAGTGGCTTTTTTTATGAATACTTGTTCCTTGGGAACGATATAAAAACGTGGGCCATTTTTAAAAATTGTTCCGCCAGATTATAATTTTTTACTAATACCCAGCTTGATTCCGTAACTAAACAGTTTTTCCTGGATGCTGTAAACTTTGTTGTTCGTAGTAAACACCTGCCTTCTGAATTGTGGACCGATATTCCAGGTGTATCCACTCTTTGTTTTTACAGAAAGGAATGTTTCAAGTCCTGTATTCACGTTAAAGTGATTCATGAACTCGTTTGTTGGAACATAATTTTTTGCATCAGAAGAAAGCAGGTATGCCCTGCTGCTAAACACAAAGGTTGGTTGCACAGTGGCTCCTGCATACCAATCAATGTTGTCTGTGATAGAAGCCAGTTTCAGGTCAATTCCTGCCGGAATCGAGAATTGGTAAGTTTGACTGTGCAGCTTAACATCATCTACACCATAGTAATTAGCGTAAGCACTGCTGCGATAGGTACCGTAGCTCATGCCATTTTCATTGTTCAGTGTTAAAGATGTGAGTGATGGGTGATAGTTATTAAATGCATGCACATTGTACCTGGTGTAGTTAAGTTGTACGCCACCTTTAATTCTTACGTTCTTCAGCAGGTCAAAAACCAAAGCTGTGCCTGTTTCAAAGCCAAAGGATGGTGTATGTTTTACAAAGGCTGATACATCCCTGTTGTTAAGTGTAGATGTTAACAGGGAAGAAGCGCTTTTGCCGGCAGCATTTTTAAGTTCCCTGTAAACAACAGATGGAGTGAAATACAATTGGGCACTCAGCTTTCCTTTCCATTTTTTTGGAGCAGGTCTGTTGTACATAGCATAGTTTTCAATCCATGATTTATCAGTTTCAGATAATTGAAAAACAGAAGAAGCCTTAGCTGAGATATTGTTTGCTGGCGCAATGATGTTACCCGGAGTTATTATTGCTGCGGTAGTATTGGCCACAGTATTTTCAAGAGAGCTCACCGCTGCAATTTCTTTTTGCAATGGCAAAACAGTTGTTAAACTATTTTCAGCATCGAAAGTGCTGATATCATTGCTGATGTTTAAAGAACCGATATTTTCGGTGCTTATCTCTGCTTTAGTCTCACTTTGTGTACTTACCACAGTTGCAACTGTTGTTTCTGTAACGGTCGAACTATTTAGGCCAGGGTTATTTTGAGCAATGCCAGCGCCTGGTTGCTGTATAATGATGTTGTCGCTTGCAGATTGAATATTACTGCCATTTGCAATTGCAGTATTGGTGAATAAATCAACTGCTTTTGAGCGGCGTTCAGATATTTCATTTTTTACATCTTTGCTGACTGCAGGAGCTGTATTTAAATCAATTGAAGTACTACGGTTGCTTTGATCAGCTATTAATGGTGCAACTGTTTCCTTTGCTGGGGCAATGGCAACCTGGTTACCTGCACGTTTAGTAGTGCCTGTATTCAGGTACC
>CAZDHQ010000348.1:0-5448 GCA_964505135.1 uncultured Ferruginibacter sp. | reverse complement strand
ACATATGACTACAGGTGGAAAACGTGGGTGTTTGAGGCAGTGACTTACACCAGTGGACAGCGGATCATAGCTGGCCAGTAAATTACCCGGTGGTGTTGGGGCATGAGTTTGGCGGTCATATTGCAGCGCTGGGTAAAAATGTGGTTGGCTGGAAAGAAGGCGATAGGGTAGTGAGTGAAACGGCGGCCATCATTAATCCCAACAGCCCGATGGCAAGAACTGGTTTGTATAATTTAGATCCCGATAGAAAAGGTTTTGGTTATGGTGTAAATGGTGCCATGACAAAATATGTTCGGGTGCCGGCCAGGTGTTTGCACCGTGTGCCTGATAATCTTCCCTTTGAACATGCATGCCTAACTGAACCCTGCTGTGTTGCCTATAATGCAGTGGCGGTTAATTCAAATATTAAACCTGGTGATCGGGTGATTGTGTTAGGTCCGGGCACTATTGGTATTCTCTGTGCCGCCATGGCAAGATTGTGTGGTGCTGAAGTAGGCATTGTTGGTTTGGAAGCAGACAGGCACCGGCTAAACATAGCAGCACAGTATGGATGTGAACCGATCATTGGCGATGCAACTGCCTGGGCAAAACAGCGGGATGGCCTTGGCGCAGACGTAATCATTGATGCGGCAGGCGCCAGTATTACATTAAAAATTGCATTGCAGTTGGTAAGGCCCAATGGGCATATTTCTAAAGTAGGCTGGGGTAAAGATCCGCTTGGTTTTTCACTGGATCCGCTAGTGCAGAAAAATTTAACCCTGCAGGGAAGCTTTAGCCACAACTGGCCGATATGGGAACGAGTGATTGCATTATTGTCAAATGGCATGCTGGATGTAAAACCTATCATTGGTGGTGTATGGCCAATAAGTCAATGGCAGGAGGCTTTTGAAAAAATGCATCATGGTGATGTAGTAAAAAGTGTATTAAGACCAGAATAAAATGAGACTAAAAGATAAAGTAATTATAGTAACAGGAAGTACTACGGGCATTGGTAAAGCTATTGCTATCCGCTGTGTGAAAGAAGGTGCAAAAGTAGTATTGCATGGATTGGAAGAAGAATGGGGTAAAGAAGTATTGGCTGAAGTAGGAGAAGAAAATGCAGTGCTGCACATACAGGATTTGGATGAAGAAGATGCACCGGATAATTTGGTGGAGCTGGCGTTGGAAAAATTTGGAAAGCTGGATGCAGTAGTGAACAATGCAGCTATTGTAGCTTCTTCCAACTTACATACAACAGATAAAAAATATTTACAGCACCTGCTGGATGTAAATACCATTGCACCTTTTTTACTGATAAAATCAGCGCTGCAATATTTAACCGAGCAGCGTGGTGCAGTGTTAAACATTGGTTCGGTAAATGCCTACAGTGGCGAGCCAAATTTGCTTGCCTACAGTATTTCAAAAGGCGCATTGATGGCCATGACAAGAAATTTAGGTGATACACTGCACCGTGAAAACGGTGTGAGGGTAAACCAGATTAATCCTGGCTGGGTGTTGACAGAAACAGAAATGATCCGTAAGAAACAACATGGGCTTGCAGATGATTGGTATAAAGACCTGCCTCCCGTGTATGCACCAGCAGGAAGAATTTTATGGTCTGCAGAGATTGCTGCTGCTGCGGTTTACTGGCTCTCTGATGAGTGTGGCCCAGTAAGCGGACAGGTAGTAGACCTTGAACAATATCCTTTTATCGGGCGCAATCCGCCAAAAGATACCAGCACTATTCCTACAAAAAAATAATTATGCCCAAACTTGCTGCATTCCCCAAGGCCTTTATGCAGGCCCTTTGTAAAGATGGCACCATGCGTGTGTCTGAATGGATCACCCTTGCATCTAAATTGAATATTGATGGACTGGAGTGGTATGCCGGTTTTTTAGAAATGAGTGATACCAATAACTGGCCGCTGTTTAGAAAGCAAGTGGAAGACTACGGTATGGTGATACCGATGATGTGCTGCTCACCTGATTTTACACATCCTGATAAAATTTTCCGGGATAAAGAAATTGCCAAACAAAAAAACTGGATAGACATGACCGTTAGTTTGGGCGGTGCATACTGCAGGGTGCTCTCAGGACAGAAAAGACCGGAGCTTACAATTGATGAAGGTGTGCAACTGGCGGCAGATTGTATTTATGAATGTTTGCCTTATGCTGCAGAAAGAAACGTAACGCTGATTTTGGAAAATCATTACAAAGATGATTTCTGGACTTATCCTGAGTTTGCACAAAAAATGGACGTGTTTTGTCAATTGGTGGATAGTATCGATCATCCCAATTTTGGTGTGAACTACGATCCAAGTAATACTTACCTGGCCGGTGAAGATCCGCTGGAATTATTAAAGCGGGTATCGCACCGGGTGGTTACCATGCATGCCAGTGACCGTTATTTAAAAGAAGGCACCATCGAAGATTTAAGAAAGGAAGAAGGCGGTGCTGCCGGCTATGCAAAACGTTTGAGTCATGGTGAGATAGGAAAAGGGTTGAATGATTATGATGCCATCTTTACTGAATTAAAAAGAGTAGGCTTTAACGGCTGGATCAGTATTGAAGATGGTGTGGATGGAATGGATCAGTTAGAAAGAAGCGTACAATTTCTAAAGAAAAAAATTGCCCAGTACTGGCTTTAATGAAACATGATGATAGCAGCTCCTTTATATCCATCACAATGCTACCTCGGTGAAGGGCCGATGTGGCATGCAGCAAGACAAAGTTGTTTTTGGGTGGATATTGAAGGCAGGAAATTTTTCGAATACAATTGGATCAGCCAACAAACAATTGTACGCACATTAGATCACCGGGTTACATTGATTGTGCAGGACAGTAATGATCATTTGATATTGGGACTTGAAGGCGGCATTGGTCATTATGATTTAGATAAAGAAAAATTTACCTGGCTCACTGACCTGGAGAAAGAGAAAGATAAGCACCGCTGCAATGATGGAAAGGTAGATGCAGCAGGCCGCTTATGGGTGGGCACATTACACATGGATTTTGATGAAGGAGCAGGATCGTTGTATTGCCTCGATCATCATTTAAGCTGTACAAAAAAACACAGCGGCCTTACTATTTCCAATGGCATGGCATGGTCTGCAGATAACAGCCGTTTTTATTTGATTGATAGTCCTACCAATAAAGTGATGTCTTTTTTGTTTGATGCTGCCACCGGCAATATCCAGTTTGAAAAAGATGCCATCATTATTCCCAAAGAAATGGGTGCACCGGATGGTATGGCCATTGATTCAAGCGGCATGCTGTGGATTGCGCAGTGGGGCGGCTCTGGCGTGTACCGCTGGAATCCAATCACCGGTTCATTGATAGAAGTGCTGGAATTACCCGTGCCCAATGTTTCTTCCTGCGCCTTTGTTGGTCCTGACCTGGATCACTTATTAATTACCACCGCAAGGCAGGATTTATCTGCATCGGAGTTAGCTAAATATCCTAACAGCGGCGATGTGTTTTTGAGTAAGATGGAGGTGAGGGGAGTGAGGGGGGAGAAGATGAGGGTGGGTGCCTAAATCGTAATATCATTAAAGCTGTATATTAGCCATAACAAAACTCTTATGACATACTACCCGCCGCTTAAAGGAGACTGGAAAGATATATCCTATTTTATAGTAGCAGTACTTTGCTGTATTTTAGTAATTTTCGCTGTACAGATTTTTTTTCAATTGAAGCATGATGCGGATATGAAATCGATTGATGCTAATGGAATCGTTACAAATAAGAAGGATTTAAAAGCAGGAGATTTTTCTTTCGTTATTAAAGACGGCAATACTAAAAAGGAATTTGTTTTGGGAGGACATCGTTCGTTTTTTGATAAATTCCAGATAGAAGATTCAATGGCGAAAAGACCTAAATCTTTTTTGTTTGATGTTTTTAGAAAAATGGATTCGTCTTATCATTTTGTTGGCACAATTGGTTACGAATAATAAATTGACAAAAAGGGTGCTCTTAAACATGAACTCCATCCAGGACATCGCAAATTTTCTTAAAAGAAATGGCGCAAGGCCAAAACCATTAAGTGATAACCAGATCACTATAATTGAAGATAAATACAAAATAATTCTTCCAGCGGTGTATAAAAAGTTCTTGAAGTTAATGGGCGGTGGCGCAGGTTTTTTCATGCTGGGTTCATCTGTATTTTATAACGAGCTATTTTCTTTGAAACAGGGAACCGAAGAGCTGATATCAGAAAATAATTTGCCACCATTGCCGGAAAATGCCTTTGTGTTCTTTATGCACCAAGGTTACCAGGCAGCTTATTTTAAATTGGATGAAGGTGATGATCCGCTAGTGTATTATTATTCAGAAGGTGGACAAAGCCAGGAATTTAGCCTAATGACAAATACATTGACCGATTTTTTCTTAGCACATTTGGAAGACGTGCTTTGATGCGATCCAAAGAAGGATAATTATGAAAAATATATTTGCTATTACTCTCGTACTCATTGCTTCTGTAAATAGTATTTATTGCCAGAATAAAACTATTAATGGCAGGCTAATTGCCGAGGATTTAGAAACTATACCATTCGCATTGATTAGGATTAATGATACAGTTGAAGTTGGTAAAACAGATTTAAATGGGTTTTTCCAAATAGAAATACCCGTGTCTATAAATAAGCTAACATTAATGTTCGTTGGATTGGAGCCAACAAAAATAGAGCTTGCAGATACTTGTAATGAGGTGGAGGTTATAATGATGTTTAGTGTTAATTATGATTTTAAAACTTTTAAGAAGGTGGATAAGCTCAGAATGAAAAGATTTAAAAAGCTAACTGGATTGCATAAAGAAGCATTTGAAAAGGGTTTGTTCAAAACAGATAAGGCTTGTTTTACGCAGGAGTTTATACCCATTGTAAAGAAAAATTAAAGCAAGTGAAGTTGAGGTTTACGTTTCCTAAATAAGATCATCGTTGGCGCATATGGCTTGATAAGAGTTTCACTTTGGAAGATCAATAAAAACAAAGAATAATTACTGTATTAAATGATTTGTTTAATCGATAAAGAAAATGAACTTATCTGAACTTAAAGAACTAATCATCACTCATAATATACCAGACAAATGGTATTCTATAGACGAAGGATTAAAACCAGACGCACTTATTCTTTATAAAAATTATTCAAGCTGGGAGTTCTTTTATCTTAGTGAAAAAGGCGAAAGAAATGATTATAAAGCATTTGAAAGAGAAACTGATGCATATCAATTCCTTTGGAACCGGCTAAAAAGACAGGCCGATATGTTTCTTAAAAAATGATTACCAACGACAAGCATTGATGTTTTTTATTTTCAATCACCAGTCATACCCCATTATCAATTATCCACTACCTCCCCAACCACTCCTTAAACCCATTCACCCTTTCCCTGCTTACCACAGTCTCAGCAGTGGTAGCCGGAGCTATTTCTACTTTTAATCTTCCACCCAGCCAAGTATGTACTTTTTTAATTGC
>CAZDHQ010000347.1:0-5463 GCA_964505135.1 uncultured Ferruginibacter sp. | reverse complement strand
AAAACCCACTAAAGTTGCGCTACCGGAAATAAAAGATAAAGCTTTAGCAAAAAATGAAATTGATTATTTCATCATCAATAAACAGGAACAGCTTGGTTTAACATTTAATGAACCAGCGGATAAAGAACGCCTCTTAAAAAGATTATCACTTGATCTAACTGGTCTTCCTCCTTCAGAAAAAATGATGGCTGCTTTTGCAGAAGATAAATCTGCAGGCGCTTATGAAAAGGCAGTGGATGGTTTATTAAGCTCAACAGCTTATGGAGAAAGAATGGCGGTATATTGGTTAGACATTGCCCGCTATGCAGACAGTTATGGTTTCCAGGATGACAATGTAAGAACACAATGGCCATGGAGAGACTGGCTGATTCACGCATTCAATACCAATTTGCGTTATGATACTTTTCTTACCTGGCAGATTGCAGGTGATATGTTGCCCAATGCCACCAAGGAACAAATACTGGCCACGGCTTTTTTCAGGAACCATAAATACACTGAAGAGGGTGGTGTGATACCGGAAGAATACCGCATCAGTTATATCCTTGACAAAACAAAAACATACACCAAGGGTATTTTAGCATTAACAGCAGAATGTGCCCAATGCCATGATCATAAGTATGATCCGATTTCTCAAAAAGAATATTATCAACTTTTCTCTTTCTTCAACACTACCAAAGAAGTAGGTTATGAAGGTGATGTAGGTCAATCAAAACCTGCAAAAAATCCCAAGCTTACTATTACTGATGAAGAAGTAAAAAATGTTTTTACCTACATCAATAAAAAAGATACAGGCAGCCTCAGCATATCCGTGATGGGAGAGATGGATACAGCGAGAAAGACCTATGTATTGAATCGTGGTGTGTATGATCAGCCAACCTATGAAGTAAGACCAGTAGCGTTGAAAGCAGTAATGCCTTTTGATACGGTTAACAACAAACGAAACAGGCTTGGTTTGGCGGAATGGACGGTGAATAAAAACAATCCACTTACAGCAAGAGTTTTTGTCAATCATATCTGGCAGGAAATTTTTGGAAGGGGCATTGTAAAAACTGCGGGTGATTTTGGCATGCAGGGCGAACTGCCCACGCATCCGGAACTGCTCGATTGGCTGGCCGTTGATTTTATGGCACATGGCTGGGATATTAAAAGACTGATCAAGCAAATTGTGATGAGTGCCACTTACCAGCAATCGTCAAAAGTTAATCCGGAGAATTATAAAAAAGATCCGGAGAATATCTACCTCACCCGTTCACCAAGACAAAAAGTAAAAGCAGAATTCATCAAAGACATTGTGCTGTACAGCAGCGGCTTGCTCAATGGAACCATTGGTGGGCCAAGTGTTAAACCTTATCAGCCTAAAGGTTTGTGGGAACAGGCAACATCAGGCCGTGGAGAATTGAGAACCTATAAACAGGATCACGGTGATGCATTGTATAGAAGAGGCATGTACACTTTTATTAAATTAACAGTACCGCCACCAAGTATGATCTTGTTTGATGCCAGCAACCGTGACCAGTGCGAAGTGAAAAGAGTACAAACCAATACACCATTGCAGGCATTGGTAATGATGAATGATCCAACTGTATTGGAAGCTTCGAGAGTGTTGTCGCAGAAATTGATGGAAGACAATTCATCTGCAGAAGAGAAAATCACAAAAGCATTCCACCGCATTATTTGCCGTACAGCGAGCGATAAAGAAAAAAACATTTTGATCACTTACTACAATGAACAGTTGCAGGCATTTAAACAAAAACAACTGGATGCAGCACTCACATTAAAAGTGGGAGAGTATCCGCAAAATGATAAACTGGATGCCAACAGCACCGCTGCATTGATGAAAGTGATTGCAATGATTTATAATATGGAGGAGGCGATATCAAAAGCCTAGGCACGAATTAAGCGGATTGCACTAATTACACGGATTAAAGGTATAGACACGAATTAATCGAATTACACTAATTGCACGAATTGAAAGCAGAGACACAAATTTGAAGAATTACACTGATTATACGAATCTGAATTCGTGTAATCCATTCCTAAAATTCGTGTTATAAAATAAAACTAATGGAAAAACAAATTTTGGAACATGGCCTTGGTTTAAACCGCAGGCGTTTTTTATCAAGATTGAGTTTGGGTATTGGCAGTGTTGCGTTGGGCTCTTTGTTGATCCCTGATTTATTCAGCGGAAAAAATGAAGAAGAAGCATTGATGACAGGCTTGCCGCATTTTGCACCTAAGGCAAAACGGATCATTTATTTGTTTCAAAATGGTGCACCATCTCAATTGGATTTGTTTGATTACAAACCCAAGCTGATTGAAATGTTTGGTGAAGACCTGCCTGCGTCCATACGTATGGGGCAGCGCTTAACAGGTATGACAGCAGACCAGAAAAAATTTCCATTGGCAGGCTCTGCATTCAAATTCAATCAGTATGGCCAGGCAAGAATGTGGTTGAGTGAACTGCTGCCTTTTACTGCCAGCGTTGCAGATGATATTTGTTTTGTAAAAAGCATTTTTACCGAAGCGATTAATCATGACCCTGCATTAACGTTTTTCCAAACAGGTGCACAGGTTGGCAATAGACCAAGTATGGGTTCCTGGTTGAGTTATGGTTTGGGAAGTGAGAATAAAAATTTACCTGCGTTTTGTGTATTGCTCTCAAGAGGAAAAGGCAACGGACAGGGTGTTTATTCAAAATTATGGAGCAATGGATTTTTAGATTCAGTTCACCAGGGAGTGCAATTCAGCAGCGGCGAAAATCCGGTGCTGTATTTGAACAATCCTGAGAGCATGAATAAATCAGACCGCAGGAAGATGCTGGATAAACTGGAAGAACTGAACCATGAAGCGTTCAATGAATCAGGTGATCCCGAGATCAATGCCAAGATCCAGCAGTATGAAATGGCCTACCGCATGCAAACAGCGGTGCCTGAAATTACAGATATTACCAAAGAACCGGAAGACATAGTAAAATTATACGGGCCTGATTGTTTGGTGCCGGGTACTTATGCAGCCAACTGCTTGCTGGCACGTAAGCTATCTGAAAGCGGTGTTCGCTTTGTGCAATTGTATCACCAGGGTTGGGATGGCCACGGTAATTTACCAGGCGAAATCAAAGGCCAATGTTTGGATACCGACCAGGCATCAGCAGCATTGATCACAGATTTAAAGCAACGAGGTTTACTGGATGAAACACTGATCATCTGGGGCGGAGAATTTGGTCGCACCAACTACTGCCAGGGCAAACTGGAAAAGATGAATTACGGAAGAGACCATCACCCAAGATGCTTCACCATTTGGATGGCAGGTGGCGGCGTAAAACCCGGCGTGTATGGTGAGACAGATGAGTTTGGTTACAACATCATCAAAGACCCGGTGCATGTAAATGATTTTCATGCTACGGTGCTTCATCTCATGGGGCTTGATCATGAGAAGCTAACATTTAAACATTTGGGAAGAAGGTATAGGCTGACGGATGTGGCGGGAAATGTGGTGAAGGGGATTGTTTCATAACCCCCGTCCCCTCCCGATTGCATCGGGATAAATGCCGGGGAGTTATAGTTAGAGTTTTTATTGTCCGGGCAGTAGATCATTGTTGAGCTTCATTGGCGTCGCACTCTTGTACTTATTGCATGAGTAAGCAGGCTAACGGTGATGAATAGTCGCTTGATTACAATGGAGCTGAGAATAGATTTAAAAGTATCTTTCTTATTGATGACTGCCTTTTGATTTACCTCACCCTAACTCTCTCCTTGAGGATAAGGAAAAGAAACAAGTGTCGTTTTACGTAGTTGATGAATGAAGGAAATACAGTACAAGTGAGTGACACAACGATGTTGAATTTAGATTTGATGCTTGTCTCAAAATAATATTCTAATAAAACTAAATGCACACAAAATACTTAATGATTTTCACCATAATACGTTGAGTCCTTAATAAAAACACAAAAGCGAACTACAGTTTATTCACCATTCACCACTCACCATTCACCAATGCAACGCAGAAAATTCATCAAAGCCACTTCCATCGCCTCCGCAGGCCTCATCTACCAACCATCTTATCTATTCCAGGAACTACCCATTCTTGGACATAATAATAGACGATATAAACTGGATACCAAATGGAGTAAGGCGGATGTTGCCAAATACCCGGTGAAGGATTGCCATGAAATGGTACAGGACAGCAAGGGCAGAATTATTTTGCTCACCAATGAAACAAAGAACAATGTATTGATCTATGATAAAGCAGGTAAGCTGTTGACAAGCTGGGGTACTGAATATCCCGGCGCACACGGCTTAACGCTGTTCAATGAAAATGGAACAGAAGTGTTGTTCATCTGCGATAACAACCGCCACCAGGTAATCAAAACAACACTGGATGGAAAAGTCTTAATGACATTGGGTTATCCCAAAGAAACAGGTGAGTACACAAAAGAAGATGAATATGTGCCAACAGAAACTACCATCGCACCAAACGGTGATATTTATGTAGCAGATGGTTATGGAAAAGATTTTATCATTCAATACGATGCCGCAGGCAAATACATTCGTCATTTTGGTGGAAGGGGAAATGAAGCGAAACATTTATTGAACGCACATGGTGTATGTATTGACAGCAGGGACAAATCAAAACCTTGTTTGCTGGTAACCTCCCGTCAGCAAAATGCATTCAAGCGCTACACACTCACAGGTGAATACATGGATACCATTGATCTGCCGGGTGCATGGGTTTGCAGGCCAGTGATCAAAGGTGAGTATTTGTATGCAGCTGTTTTGCAAAGCAATTCTAACCTTTGGAAGCAATCAGGTTTTGTAACGATATTGGATAAGCATAACAAGGTTGTGTCTAATCTTGGGGGATCTGAACCAAAGTATGATGGTGGGAAATTAGGTGAGTTATATCAAACTATCAAGTACTTTGATTATCCGCATGACGTATGTATTGATGATGAAGAAAACCTGTACATTGCCCAGTGGAACTCAGGACAAGTTTACCCGTATAAATTATCACCGGTTGTTTAATGAAATTATTTTTAGCCTCTTTACCAGCACTCTTTTTTCTTACTAACGGTTACGCACAACCGGTTCAGTTGGCACCGCCACTGCTAAAGTATGGTTCTGTTTTTTTTACCGGGACCCAAAAAGTAGTAATGCTTTTTGCTGAAAAGAATACAGCCATTCATTATACACTCAACAATCAAACGCCAACAGAAAAAGATGCAGTGTATAAGCAACCGCTGCAAATAAAAGGATCCATCACTACTGTGAAAGCAATTACCACAGGCAAAGGATTTCTGCCATCTGCTGCGGTAGCTGCTACATTTATAAAAGACGGTATCTCTTTCAAAGTGATTTCGCAAACTACACCAGCAGAATCATACAAAGGAAATGGGCTGGCTACTTTGAACGATAACAAAGGTGGTTATACAGATTTACATGGCGGCACCTGGTTGGGTTATCAAAC
>CAZDHQ010000346.1:0-5471 GCA_964505135.1 uncultured Ferruginibacter sp. | reverse complement strand
TGGGCAACTTTATTTTAAAGATACGCACCTGAGTGATCTGCTTGCTATGGGCCGCAGCAGGGTGGACGTGGAGATACGAACACTCATGATGATTGATAGCTTAGAAATGACAGCAGAGGACAGGGAATTAATCGTACACCAATGCATTAACTGCGAAGAAGACCAGATTGTAATTACCCACGGCACCGATACCATGGCTGATACAGCCGCTGTTTTAGGCAGGCAGGTGAAAGGCAAAACAATTATATTAACCGGTGCAATGATCCCTATTAAATTTGGCAGCTCAGATGGTTTGTTTAACCTGGGCAGTGCATTGGCCTTTGCACAAACATTGCCCGCAGGTGTGTATGTTGCGATGAACGGTCGTTATTTCAATTGTGACAATGTGCGTAAGAATAAACAAACCGGCGTGTTTGAAGAAATTCGTTAACATATCATTTTCGTTGCAGCCTGTTTCAATATGCCATATTAATGCCGCCTATCCTTAATTTTAGCTACTGAACACATAGTACAAAATATGCTTTTAACTTTTGGCATTATTGTAGTCTATCCTGTATAAAAATCAAACCTGCATGCGTAGAATTTTTACCCTCATGATACTGCTTTGCGGAATGCAAATCATTGCTGCGGCACAAACGAATAGTCTTAGTGCCACATTACTGGATGCTACAGATCAAAAGCCGGTAAAGGGCGCCACTGTTTCTTTATTGTTGAGAAGAGATTCTTCTATTGTACATATTACCGTGTCTGATGCTACTGGTTTATTTGTTTTTAATAATCTCTCCATTGATACATTCATCATAAAAGTTAATGCGCTGAATTACCAGGAATATCTTTCAATTGTAAGATTAAAAGAAGGCGTGAATCAGTTAGGCAATTATGAATTAACGAGACAGGGGAAAGATCTTGCTAACGTAACAGTGGTTGCAAAGACGCCACCTGTTACACAAAAGGGAGATACCGTACAATACAATGCAAGCCAGTACAAAGTAAATCCTGATGCCAACGTGGAAGACCTGGTGAAAAAAATGCCGGGCATTACAGTAGATAAATCCGGAACTGTAACAGCACAGGGTGAACAGGTGAAAAAAGTTACGGTGGATGGAAGAGATTTTTTTGGCGATGATGCCACTGCTGCATTAAGAAATTTACCTGCAGATGTAATTGATAAGATACAAGTATTTGACAGGTTAAGCGACCAGGCGCAGTTTACCGGGCTTGATGATGGCAATAGTGTAAAAGCAATTAATATAGTAACGAAAACGGGTAGCCGAAATGGACAGTTTGGTAGAGTGTATGCAGGTTATGGTACAGAAGATCGCTATGCAGCCGGCGGTAACGTAAGTTTCTTTAATGGCGATCGCAGAATTTCTATTGCAGGTTTATTTAACAATATCAACCAGCAGAATTTTGGTAATGAAGATTTGTTGGGTATAACCAGCAGTGGTAGCGGTGCCAATCGTGTAGGTGGCGGTAATCGTGGTGGTGGTGGAAACAGGGGAGGTGGTAATGCCAATAATTTTTTAGTAGGGCAGCAAAATGGTATCAACAGCACCAACTCAATTGGTATTAATTACAGTGACAAATGGAGTGATAAATTGAATGTAACAGGCAGTTACTTTTTCAATAACAGTAAAACGAATAACAACCAGCTAAGCAATGTGGAATATTTTCTACAAGACTCTGCTAACCAGTTTTACGACGAAAACTCATTGTCTAATACCAACAATTTTAACCACCGGGTGAATCTTAGAATGGAGTATAAAGCAGATTCATCCAATTCTTTCATCTTTACGCCCACTATCAGCTTTCAAAAAAATGACCAGGGTAATAACGTTAACGGCGTACGATATTATACACTAAGTGATTTGATCAGCAGTACGATTTATAATAATCAAAGTAATCTTTCAGGGTTCAATACCAATAATAATTTACTTTATCGCCACGCTTTTGAAAAACGTGGACGAACTATTTCAGTGAATGTTGGTGTAGCTGCCAATCACAGAACAGGCGATATATTACTGGAGTCAATCAATAAATTTTATGAATCTGCAACCAATGATTCATTGCAGCAGCGTACATCGCAGTTGACAAACGGGATTACGTATTCTGCTAATATCGCATATACAGAACCCATAGGAAAGAAAGGACAATTACAGATCAACTATGCCCCGTCTATCAATAAAAATAAATCTGATCAGGAGGTGAACCAGTTTGATCCGGCCTCTAATAAATATGCTTTATTTGATACATCGCTGTCTAATAAATTTGATAATACGGTTAAGACAAATGATGCCGGAATTACTTACAGGGTAGGAGACAGGGATAATATGTTGGCTGTAGGCGTTTCTTACCGTATAACTGATTTAAACAGTGATAGGGTATTTCCAACAGTAACCACCATTGATAAATCCTTCAATAATTTTTTACCCAATTTAATGTGGCGAAAAAAATTATCAGCACGGAGCAATATCAGGATCTTTTACAGGGCAAACACCAATGTGCCCTCCGTAAATCAACTACAGGATGTAATTAATAATAACAATCCATTGTTTTTAACAACAGGTAATCCTGGATTGAAACAGCAGTTGTCGAATTCGCTGAGCGGACGATACACTTTTACAAATACTTCAAGCGGGAAAAGCTTTTTTGCCAATGTATTTTTACAACAAACCAATGACTATATCGCTAACGCCACTTATATCGCAGTAAGAGATTCTGTGTTGAATAACAGTGTGACTTTGTTCAAGGGATCGCAGTTAACAAAACCAGTAAACCTGGATGGATATTTAAGTCTTCGTTCTTATTTGACCTATGCAATGCCGGTGAAATTTATCAAGTCGAATATTAATTTTAATACAGGTTTTAGCTGGTCAAAAATTCCTGGGCTGGTAAATTATGTGAGCAGTAAAACCAATAACTATACTTACTCCGCAGGTGCAGTTATATCAAGCAATATCAGTGAATACATTGATTTCAATTTGAACTACAATATCAACTATAACGTTGCCAATAACAATGTTCAGTTGCAGCAAAATAATACCTACACCATGCAGAGTGCCGGTTTTCAAATCAATCTTTTATCAAAGAATGGATGGTTTGTACAAAATGATGTGAACAACCAGTCGTATAGGGGTTTAAGTGCAGGTTTTAATCAAAACTATTGGCTATGGAATGCAGCGATTGGTAAAAAGTTTTTAAAGAAACAGGCCGGCGAACTACGATTATCTGTGTTTGATCTGCTGAAGCAAAACAGGAGCATTACAAGAAATGTTACAGAAAGTTATATAGAAGATGTGCAGAACCAGGTGCTAACACAATACTTCATGCTCACCTTTTCTTATCGGTTAAAAAACTTCGGTGCTGCTAAAGTACCCGCAAGAAATAATAGTGGTAACAGGCCGGGAGCCGGAAGGAATCAATCGTTTTAAACAAATTATTTTGTAGCAGCGATGCTGTTAGCTTTGATACCTGGGCCTGATTTATCATCGTATATTATCACATGCAATGGCGTTACTTCATTATTGATGGGCTGTTTAAATTGTATACTTACATGGTGTTTACCATGGGGTAAATTATAATTCCAGCACAACTCATGGCGGCGGGTAGTATAGCTTAAAGGCAATGCAGGAGTTTCAGTTAGTTTGCCATCAATATATACATCAGCATTTATTACTTCATCTGTATTGCTGGCCCATGCGGCAGTGGCACCCGATGCAGCAAAGCCAGTACCTGTAAACTCAAAGTTGATTGCTGTTTTATTTTCATTAAATGAAATGGCTGATTTTGAAACAGGATACAAGCCATCAAAACTTTTTTCAAACTTTACCGCTGTGGGCAGTTGTGTTTTTATGGTAACATTATTTCCGTTGATTTTTCCGCCATTCATTTCTACATTCTGCAAACAATGTTTTAAGCCAATTTCATACACATCATTTAAACTCATGGTGGTGTATTTAAAGTCGATATCTTCCGCTTCTTTTAAACCCATTTTCCAATAGGCAGGAATTTTATCATAACCCAAAATAGCGCCTAAAATACCGCCAGCACTGGATGGGTTGCAATCAGCGTCCTGTCCGCACCTGGTGGCTATTTCAAGCGTCTTGGTAAAATCGCCATTGCCATATAATAAACCCATCACCACATAGGCTGCATTTACTTTTGCATCTATATTAAATGGAACGAAAACACCATCAGGGCAGCCAATATCATTGGCCCATTTTCTCTGCACTTCCAGCCATGTTTGTTTCCAGTCTGCCGGATATTTTTTGTGCCATTGAATCACATCATTAATGCACTGGTAAAACTCACTCTTTGCCGGAATTGTTTTTAATGCATTGCTTACAATGTAGTTAATGTCAGAAGAAACAAAAGCCAGCGAATACATCGCACCCACATACACGCCGCCGTACCAGCCGTCGCCATAGTTCATGATATGACCAATCTTGTCACTTATTGCAGAAGCTGTGTTCGGCATGCCGGGGCTCATCAGTCCTGCAAAATCACTTTCAATTTGGTAGTCGATACAATCCGCATGAGGATTGTTTTTCCAGTAGCCGCTTTCAGGTGCTTTAATGCCATGCTGGATATTGTAGCGGGCAGCCTGGTTAGCGTGCCATAGCATATAACCTGCATTGGCAAATGCATTGGCGAAAGAATCAATCGGCGCATTCAAACCGTATTTTTCAAATACATCTACAAAAGTTAGATCCATATACAGGTCATCATACAACCCGGGGTTATTGATCATGGCGTTTTTCAAAGCACCATTGTACCAGGTTAAAGATTGATAATCGCCGATAAAGGTTCCGCAATACTGGAACTCATAAGGTCCGCCTAATGTAACACCAATGGTTTGGCCGGCCCATCCACCTTTTATTTTGTCTTTTAATTTTTCTTTGGATATAGTAATATTTTGTTGTGCTGCTGCAGCAACAACGGTAAGCAGTATAATCAATAAGCAGTTTATCTTTTTCATATATGGTGGCAAGATGTGATTTGAAGTTCTAAAATACATATCTGTTGCTTAACGGCAATGTTTTTTTGATCAAGATCATGTGATGCATTGCTTTTTATCAGCAGCTAAACATACAGGCAAAATAACTTTGCCCTGTTTTCTCATAAAGCCGGGATATATTTATATGCTGGCTTTATGGAAATATCCTGCAGGCACCGCTTTTTTCATCTTCCATTTGCCGTTTAAAAGAATTAGCAAAACAATTTTTTAATAAATATTGATATCTAAAAAAGTCTATTATTTTTGTAGAGTATGAAATAAAAAACTCAGATTAACATTTTTAAAAAACAATTATGAGCCAGTTACATTTTGACACTTTACAATTGCATGCCGGTCAGCAAATTGATCCAGCCACTAACAGCCGTGCTGTTCCTATCTACCAAACTACCTCTTATGGATTTAACAATGCAACACATGCAGCTAATCTATTTGGTTTAAAAGAGTTTGGTAACAT
>CAZDHQ010000345.1:0-5472 GCA_964505135.1 uncultured Ferruginibacter sp. | reverse complement strand
CCTCAACATAATTTCAACAGGTTGCCTGTACTGGTTGGCGGACAAGGCCATGTAAGCCACCAGGAGTTTGCCAACGAAAGGGAAATTCTATACAAGCTTTTTTTTGATATGAAAAAGGATGTGAATGAATTAAAAAAGATGTTTTTTGACATCCTGCAAAATCCTTCTATGGCGCAGCATATTCCTGTATACAATAACGGGGGTGAAGCAATGATGCCAACAGAATACACACCTGCTATTCAACAACCACAGGCATACAATCAAAATACTAACCAGCCTGTACTCATCAATCAAAACGGTGATGATATCCAGCACCTGGATGCAGTGGAAGAATCGCTGAGCATTATGGACAAAGAAAAGGAACTCATCATTAAAGCGCTTAAAAAACACCGTGGTAAAAGAAAAGATGCTTCTGCAGATTTAGGCATCAGCGAAAGAACACTCTACAGGAAGTTAAAAGAATACGATATTGAAGAATAATCTTCCAACTAATCAACTATTCATTATGATCACATCAAAAGCACAGCATTTGCTGCTGGCCGTTTTTTTATTGGTTTGCGTTACGGTATCTGCACAAAAAAAACCTTACATGATTGTGGGCACTTACACAGAGACGAACCAGAGCAGTGGCGTTTTTGTTTACAGCTTTGATACAAAAACAGGCAATATCAAGGCAGTTGATTCCGCTGTTTCGTCTAATCCATCTTTTGTTGCTATTGCTCCCAATAAAAAAACAATTTATGTAGTAAATGAAAATGCTGATTCTACTTTAACTGGTGGCGGTGCAGTAAGTTCATTTGCATTCAATAAGGTGAATGGTTCATTAAAGCAAACATCAACGCAGCCTTCAGGCGGTGCACATCCATGTTATGTAACCGTAAGCAATAATGGCAAGTGGTTGTTTGCAGGGAATTACAGCAGTGGGACTTTTTCAGAGTTTCCATTAAACGCTGATGGTACCATTGGCATTGCTGTAAACAATATTCGTCATTTTGGAAAAGGTGCCAATCAAGAAAGACAGGAAGGCCCACATGTACACGGCACATTTCTAACCAACGATAATAAGCTTTTACTGGTGCCAGATTTAGGAACTGATAAAATAATGCTGTATGATTTTAATAGCACGACAGGTGTTTTAAAAGAATCAAATAATCCATACATAGCATTCCCCAGTGGATCAGGACCAAGACATATTGCTTTTCATCCTTCACAAAAATATTTATATGCTATTGAAGAGTTGACGGGATCAGTAGCAGCATTTCGTTTCAATACAGCTACCGGCAAAGCTGATCTTTTTCAAACCATCAGCACAGTTCCGGAGGATTTTAAAGGTGATATTGGCAGCGCAGATATTCATGTATCACCCGATGGTAAATTTTTGTATGGCTCCAATCGTGGTGAATCAAATACGATTGTAATCTATTCAATTAACCAGGCAACAGGCATCTTAACTTTAAAAGGCTTTCAATCCGTGTTAGGCATTGCACCACGCAATTTTAATTTTGATCCAACAGGTAATTTTTTATTGGTAGCCAATCAAAGATCAAATGAGATTGTGGTGTTTAAAGTAAACCGTCAAACGGGTTTATTGAAAGATACTGGTAAGAGAGTGAAAGTGCATGCACCGGTTTGTATTAAATGGATTACACAGTAATTATCCTCTCAGCCTGGTTGTTTTTAATACTGGTTTAGTTGATCTTAGATTGAAAGATCCTTTAATCTCTTTGTAAACAGTTGGAATGGTTTTCTCAAACCTGCTATATGTAGCATCAGAAATATTCTGGTGATCAAAAGGCACCACTTTTATGTACTGCTTATTTTCACCTGCTACACGGCCATATTTGTATTGATAGGTAAACCAGCCATCAGGTTGCAATTGCACTTCAGGTAAAGCAGTATTGGGAACACTGATGAAAAATGTAGACGGGAGCTTTCTGGAATAATTTTGCAAACGCTGTTTACGCAAAGCAATGTAGGCTTCTTTAGCCGTTTCCACCGCAGGATCAATCAGCTCAACATAAGCTGCCAATACAGAGCGGTAACGATATTCTCCATTGATATTAACGTTGTATAATTCATTCAGCACAGATCGAATGCTGTCTTTCATGAATGGATAATGTGTACAGCCCAATATCAATGTATTCATCTTTTGCTTTACGCCACTGCTTCTCATTTTTTCCAACAAGGAAACCAAATGATAGCGAACATAATTAGATGGATCGTTTAACTGCATATCCAAACAACTGCCCTTGTCATCGTATTCACAAAGCAATTTATTATTGGCCATATTAAATTTGTAAACGGATAATAAAGCCGTGTCAATATTGTAGTCTTTGTTTTTAATGGAAGGCCCTTTGTAAGTTGTTCTCACCATTTTCAATGTATCAACATAGTAAGCCCAATCCCTGTCAATACTTTCTGCAAGCCCTACTCCACCCTGGCTCATAATTTCCGGCTCGGCAATATTCATAGCTTTTGCAAATGCTTTGATTGTTCTTGGATAACCATCTGAAACTACTGTTCCTGCCGTTGCAAATACACCAATCAAACCATCTCCATGTTCCTGCTGCCATTGTAATGCAGCTTTCGCCCCTGCATCAATTACACCAATGCATTGAATATTGCCGGGCTTTGTTTCCAAATATTTTTTGATTTCTGGCAAAGCATAAGCAGTAGCTGTGTTGCAGGCTACTACTATCATTTTGATGGTTGGCTTATTTAAATCAAACCAGTTATTACTGTGGTGCAATGCATATTTTGTTCCCAGTAAAAAATCAACATTCTTTAAAATATGCTCTTTGAGTAAATCAGTTTTGTTTTCTGCAGCATAATTGCCATAAGGCATGTTGGCCTGGTCGGCGAGGTATTGAAAATATTCTTTTTCAAAATCTGGTTTGCCATCGGGTTTCGGCTCACCGGTAACGTTATTAAAACAATCCAGCGTAAGTAATGCATTTAAAACAGTGAGTCCGCCTGTGCCGGAATCAAATACGCCAATGGGATTTGCATTGGAAGGCTTTGTTTTTCTCTGACTAAAAACAGTGAGAGAAACAAAACAAATAAGAATGATGCAGATCGAATTTTTCACTTTGAAAATTTAAAGGCTTACTCTACTTTGTTTTTTATCGGTGGCCGCAGCCTTGCCTTTGACTTATTAAAGATATGTCTTCCTTTATCAATTCCTTTTCTCAACTCTGCCTGCTGTTCTTCAGGCAAGTGAATAATATCCTGGCATTCCTGGCTGCAGCAGCCTTCATATTTAACGGCACACTCATCGCACTGTATAAACAATAAATGGCACCCATCATTTTTGCAATTGGTATGTGTATCGGCAGGTTTGCCACACTGATGGCATTTGGCAATGATATCTTCTGTAATCCGCTCTCCCAGCCTGTCATCAAACACAAAATTTTTACCAATGAATTTACTATCCAGTCCATTCTCTTTTGCCTGCCGTGCATAATTGATAATACCGCCTTCCAGGTGAAACACATTTTTAAAACCGTTGTGCAGCATATACGCACTTGCTTTTTCGCAACGGATGCCGCCGGTGCAATACATGATGATGTTCTTGTCTTTATGCTCTTTCATCATGTCAACTGCCATCGGTAGTTGCTCTCTAAAAGTATCACTGGGTATTTCAATCGCTCTTACAAAATGGCCCACTTCATACTCATAATGATTCCGCATATCAATCACCACCGTGTTTTCATCCTGCAGCAATTCATTCATTTCTTTTGCATTCACATAGCGGCCTTTGTTTTCCATGCTGAATGAAGGATCATTGATACCATCTGCCACAATCTTTTCTCTCACTTTTATTTTCAGTACCCAAAATGATTTACCGTCATCGTCCACAGCAATATTCAGTCTCAAACCATTCAATGGCTCGATGGAGTACAGGTAATTTTTCAGTGATTCAAAATTGCTTTCCGGCACACTGATCTGTGCATTGATGCCTTCCTGCGCCACATAAATTCTTCCAAACACTTTTAATTGGTTCAATGCTTTGTACAGCTCATCTCTAAACTGCTGCGGATCACTGATGGGGAAATACTGGTAAAAGGAAATAGTAGTACGTTTTTCTGTTTCTTCGTACAAACGCTTCTTGAGTTCGGCTTGCGAAACCCGGTTGTGTAGTAATGCCATAGTTTTTAATTTGATCCCGAGTGGGGAAATCTTTTATCCCGGTCTGATGGCTCTCCCGCAAAAAAGAGGGACTGGCTGTCTGACTGGGTGTAGATTGGATGCTTGCAGGGCAAACCAAATCGGCTGCAAATATACGGCTGTTGCAGCGCTTATTAAAATCGGTTGCTTCTAAACTGTAGGGTTGGCAACCCTTGCGGCAATTTAATGGCTTCCTTAAAAACTAAATGACACGGTATTATTTTTCCTGTTGATACTCATATTACCACCAATCAATCCGCCAAAGCCAATGCGGATGGCGGTTCTTGTTTTGCTGGGTCTATCAAAGCCAGCAACAAAGTCCACCCTGAAGAGTTTTAAAATATTTTCAATACCAGCAAAAAGTTCTATGTGGTAATGATCTGAGTTTACCAGGAACGTATTAGTGCCGCCTACCAGGTGCCAGTTCATTTGTTTTAAAATAGGAATCTTATTAGTAATTAGTCCATTAAAATGATGTTCCAAATGTATGGTAGCATAAAAGCTGGTGATGGTGCTAAATGCATAATAGCTTACCAACTGGAAACTGTTTACATATTCACTTGCAGCAGCAGTCAGGTTGCCGTTAAAATGCTGGTAATCCTGGATGAAAACAGTTTTGTTATTGAAGAATCCACCCACACCCAGTTTGTATTTTAACAAGCCGCCGATTTTAAAATTCAAATCATCATAAACAGAGAAGCGCCATTTATCAAAATTCACATCGCTGCCAAGCAAACCATTAATGCCCTTGGTATAGCCAATGGAAAAGGTTGGATACTTTGAGCCAAGCGGCACTTTCCTGTTGGGGAACTGGATGTATTTTTGCCCGGGTTTATAACTAACGTCAACGCTTACCAGCAATGCCTTATGCGGCTCAAATTGTGAGCTCATGATATCGTTTGGATAATTGGGCGTAATATGTATACTGTCTTTTTTAAAGAAAGTAAAAGTGGTGGTGTTGTTAAGCGGAGTCCGGTTTTCCCAAAGCGCATTTACGTTAAACTGGAGACCGCTCTCGTAACGCTTATTAAAACCTGCAAAGCCAAATACGTTTTCATAGGTCTTCATAAAGTTATCGCCATAAAGTAATGTACTGATAGAGTTGATCAACGGGGTGATAGGACTCTCCCGGTTGAACTGTGTTACTCTTCTGCCACCGGCAAAAGTCCAGGTTTCTCTTTTTATCCTGCCTTCCGGTTCTTCATCCCGTGTTTTCAATTGCAGTTCTACGCCACCATTCAAATGGCGATTGCTAAATCCATAACGCAGCTTGGGTCTTACTGTCAAGTTGGTTTTAGCATTTTT
>CAZDHQ010000344.1:0-5507 GCA_964505135.1 uncultured Ferruginibacter sp. | reverse complement strand
CATGCAATGTTTCAAAATTTATAAGTGCTTATGAAAGTAAAAAAATCAACGCACTCTTTTTACATAAAATTCTCCCTCGGTAATTTCTGTAGTAAGATCATTCATGCCATCTGAAAGATAATTCCCCGTAAAACTTCCTTTTATTGTAGTAGCTGTGATTTCCGTAATAGTTACGGAATAAGATGATTCCGGCTTGTCAGGCGCATTATCAATCATGTAATTGAAAACAGAAGCCGTATTGTCTATAAATGTGTATTGTATATCAACATAAGAAGACGAGTTTAAACTGTTGTAAACTCCTGTGGTAAGATTAGCGCCTTCAACCTGTATAATAAGATCAAACCTTTCTTTATTGTCAGTAGTCACTCCCGTTACTCCCAAATTAGTATGTGATGCATCTAATAAATCTGGACCAAGTTCACCAGCTACTGAAGGAAAGCTAAGCCAGGTTCCATCCTTTTTTATCTTTACAAAATAAGCATCATTATTGTTTTTTTCTTTCTTACACGAAACGAAAAATAAAGAAGCGGAAAAAAGAAACAGGAGATAGAAGATTGTTTTTTTCATGTTGTTGTTTTTAATTGATTAAAGATCACCAAATATAGACATAAAATGATTAGCGACTGCAACAGCATTTTTTAAAATATAAATAAACCATTGCATTAGTTATTTGTATTTATTGCTGCTATCTTAGTTTATTAAATCAAAAAATATAGTATGAACAATCTTACCAATAAAGTAGCCTATATCACCGGCGGCAGCAAGGGCATCGGCCTGGGCGTAGCAAAAGTTTTATTAGACCATGGCATGAGGGTAGCCATTACCAGCCGCAATTTAGAAGCCGCACAAAAAGCAGCGCAATCATTGGATGGAGATTCAACCAAAGTATTAGCCCTGCAATCTGATGTAAGCAATATGGCGGATGAAAAGAAAGCAGTACAGGCAGTGCTGGATCATTTTGGCCAACTGGATGTGCTGGTGGCCAATGCAGGCGTGGGACATTTTGCTTCTATTGAAGATCTGGATGAAAAAGCCTGGAAAGAAATGATTGATACCAATCTTACCGGCGTTTTCAACAGTGTAAAGGCAAGTTTGGATTCATTGAAAACAAGCAAGGGCTATATTATTACCATTGCGAGCCTGGCCGGCACTAACTTTTTTGCTAACGGATCAGGATACAATGCCAGTAAATTTGGATTGGTTGGATTTACACAGGCTGCCATGCTGGACCTGCGTAAGTATGGTATTAAAGTAACCACCATCATGCCGGGTTCTGTAGCAACGCATTTTGACAATCATGTTCCTTCAGATGCAGATGCATGGAAGATACAGCCGGAAGATATTGGCGAAATGGTATTGGATCTATTGCAGATGCATCCAAGAACCTTGCCCAGCAAGATTGAAGTAAGGCCAACGATCCCCGGAAAATAATTAACGTATTACAAGCACCTGCCCCACAAATGGGTGCAGGTGCTTTTTTGTATTGATAATATAAGTATACGCACCGGAAGCAACAGGCTTTCCTTTGTACCTGCCATCCCAGGGCGTTTTATAACCCACCGAATGAAAGATATGTTCGCCCAGGCGGTTGTAAATATCCACGGTGCAATCAACATAAGTATCCAGGTAACGAATCTTCCAGGTATCATTTAATCCATCACCGTTTGGTGTAAATGCATTGGGCACGTTGGGGTTTTCCAGCACGGTAATATGTACTGTATCCCTTGTCTGGCATCCGCCTATACCCGTAACCGTTAGTTGGTAACTGGTATCTTTTGCTGGCGTAACCATGGGGTGCAAAACGGTATCATTATCCAAATAAATAGCAGGCTGCCATAGATAACGAAGCGCTGTTCCCGTGGCAACGCTGTTACTGATAAACACACTGCCCCCTCTTAATGCAAATAAATCCGGGCCTGCGTTGGCGGTTGGCAAAGGATGTATAGTGATAGATTGCATAGCAGAATCCCTGCAGGTATTATTAGCCGTATAGATTGCCTGCACAGGATAAGTACCTGCTGTAGTTTTCGGATTTACCAAACCATTTGCTGATACTGCAGTGCTAATAAAATTGAATGCCCCTGGCAAGCCTGTCGTCTCTTTTGCCTCCGTTAGTTGAAATGCAACAGCATCATTACAAACAGACGCTATGGGATCAAAAACAATTTTTGGACTTTGTAAGATGCTGACTGTTTTTATTACCTGGTCATAGCAACTCAAACCAGAATAGGCAATATATAAAACAGTATAGTTAGCTACTGGCGTTTGCTGGTTGGATGGATATTGATGTACATATTGCTTACCGGGATAAGGGCTGTTATCTGTATGTAATATACCAATGCTATCTCCCCATGCAATTACCACACGGGTAATACTTCCAAAATCAACATTGGATCCATTAGTGATGGTAACTGTTTTATTATTGCAAATAGGCGGTGGATTTACCAGGGTAAATGCAGCCTTGGGCACAGCACCATTTACCGTAAATACTTTGGTAACACTATCTGTGCAACCCTTGTTATTGGTTACAGTCAACTGCACATTATAATTAGCAGCAGCGCTGTAACGATGACTGGCATTTGTAGCTGTAGCAGTGTTGGGATTAACTGCGTTGGCATTCGGGTCACCAAATTTCCATTGATAAGAAAATGGTGTAAAGCCCAGCTCGCCGGAGTAAGAGCTGTCTGTAAACTGTGCGATGGCATCATTCAGGCAAATCTTTGGCACGGTGAAGTTCACTAACGGTGCCGGGTACACTTTTACCACCACGCTGTCAATAGAAGAGCAACCGGGATTATTAGCGTAAGATGTTTTTACATAATAGGTATGATTTTCTGAAACCGCCGACTTATTATCCAGTTGCAATACAGGATTAGAAATGGTAGTACTATTCAACCCTGCAGCTGGTGACCATTCATACACATACAATGGATTATTGGTGGTGCCCAGTTGAACTGTTTTGCCGGGGCAAAAAGCCGTACTGCCTGTAGCTGCTGTAGAAGGCGGCATTTCTGTATAGATCACCACGTTGCGGAGAGAATGATTATCGTTGTAGCCTCCGGTACTGGCAGTAAAGCCGAGGTAACCATAATAATTGAATTGCTGATAGCCGGTTAAATATAAACTATCGTTCACGTATACCCCAATATTGCCATTGTCGTAAGTAATCTTTGCATGCTTGTATTCTGTGGATGCAATAAAAGAAAGCCCCCCATTGGAATTCATTTTGGTTGGCTGACCGGCACACTCATCATAACCAGCTCCCCACCTTAATTCAATCTTGGGCATGTCTTTATGCACATCCTGGCTGGGGCCCTGGTCGCAATTATTCCAGGTATCAAAACAAACTTTTAAGCCATTGGCGCTGGAAGGTATTCCTAAGCCACCACCGGTTACAAAACCATTGGGCGGTACATCCAAAAAACAAAAGGCCAATCCATCCGCACCACTACCATCATGCATCCTGAAATCAAACTCCGCTTTCCATTTATTGCACAAAGAAAGATTGATGGGCTGGTTATAAAAAATGGCCCCGCTTGCACCATTGAGCGAACAAAGGCGCAGTTCACTTTGATCATTGAATAATATATTGGCCACCCTTGCATCCCCCTGCAGGTTCCAGCCGGCAGTATTCATGGGTGCACCTGTTAATTGTGCAAAAACGTAATTCTGTGAAAAAGAAAAATGAGGAATTGCTGCCAGCAAAAGCAGTGGTATCCATTTTATTAAGCAGGTTATTCTTGCGGCAAGTTTCATTAACACTATGATAGGGCGACGTTCGTTTTCATGTAAAGGTAATTGAAATACACAATGGCCCCAACGCATAATTGCTACACGTTTACAAAATACAAACAGGTAAACTGCTTAGAAAATAGAATAATACTCATCCACGTTTTCGGCATGGTAACCTGCCTTATGCATGGCTTTTACAGCATTACTGATCTCTGCTGTTTTATCAATGCAAATAGTAAGTAACCTGTCGGGACTATCCACTTCTACTTTCCAGTTGCCTACCCCCACCGCCTCGTTTAACAGCGGTGTGATTTTAAGCAACCCTGACTGTGTATCTACATTCGTTTTGAAACAGATGCGTTCCATATAAAAGTTTTTATTGTAGATTTTATCGAATGTAGTGCGACAGGCAATAGCATTTCCTGACCGGGAACAGCAATTCCAATGATATTAATCGGTATTCATTAAAGTTTAGAGAAGGCAGAAGCTACTTTTTTGATTGTAATTTTTGATGGATTGTAAAAGCCAGTTCCGGCTCATTGGTAGTGATAAAGGGAACACCGCTGGTTAACAACTGTTCCATTTTATCAGCGCTGTTTACTGTCCAGGCATTTAATACAAGGTGATGTTGAATGGCTTGCTTAATCCACTCCGGGTGTTTGTCATAAACGGAGAAATGATAATCGGCGCCGCTGATACCATCTTTTTTTAATTCATCAGGAGATTTATCGCCTTCCAAATATTGGGTGATGGCCACAGCATTCAGTTCATGTATTTTTTTGAGGATATCATAATCAAAGCTGATGTACTCCACCATTTTTGCTGCATCCAGTTGTTTGATGAGGTTCACCACTTCGACTGCAATGGCCTGTCCCCGTTCTTTGCTGATGCCGGAAGGTTTGATCTCAACAATTAATTTCGTTTGGTGGTTGCCGTTAGTACCGGCCTGTATGTATTCTGCCAGGGTTGGAATTTTTTCTCCGTTGGATAAAGGATGCTTGATTAATTCGCTGTAATTGGTTTTTTCTATTTCCATCCCTGCATGTGCAGGGTCATGATTGATCACCAGTGAATCATCAGCCGTCATCCTCACATCAAACTCAGATCCATAGCAACGCAGTTCTATAGCTGCTTTTAACGAAGCAATAGAATTTTCAGGCAACTGCTTTGCTTTCCATGCGCCACGGTGAGCAATGACTGGATTGTTGTTGGATAAATTATTGGTCGTCATTTTTTTAGTAGCATTGCTGCAGGCAAATAATAAAACTACCAAAAAGGAAAACAGGGCGGGTATTTTCATTGCAATATTTTTTGTAAAGATAGCCATGCAGCACTCAAGATAGGAATGTGATGACGATTTACTATCCTGGTTAATGACAGGCTGCTTTTAATAATAGCAGCAACGGCCCTGGCCTACGTTTGTGACCACGCAGGAGATATTGCCAGTAAGCTTTTTATTTATAAAGCTATTGGTATTTGATGGAGGGCTTCGACAAGAAAGAACAACTTAAATGGCTTTTCTACCTGTTCTTTTTAAATTTGATTTACCCTGAAACTTTTCCTCATCCAGGGTAATCATGCCAGCTTCGATTTCATTTGATTTATAATAAACCCGGTTGCCCATATAATAAGCCTTTAATTTCCCTTTTGTTGTCCAGTGATGCACAGTTGAAATATCGCATTTTAGTAGTTCAGCCGTTTCTTTCCTGGTTAGGTATTCAAGCTTATAGCTGATAGAAAGTTTGGAATTAATTTCCTCTAGCAGTTGTTGGAAA
>CAZDHQ010000343.1:0-5511 GCA_964505135.1 uncultured Ferruginibacter sp. | reverse complement strand
TATTCTCAAGAATGTATTTTACAAGCAAATAGCCACCAAAAGCACCAAAGATACCTACGCCCATAACACCAATAATATTTGTCTGCCCAAACAATGACATGCCTATTATTAAACCAATCACTTCTGCAATAACCCAGGCAAGCACTGTATATGCTTTCCAAATTCCGGGCTTAAGTCCTTTTTTTTCTGCCAACGCACCGTTCTTCCTGCAAAGAAAGATCAGCGCAATAATCTCTAACATAACTACGGTTTTAATTGACAATTTAATGCAATGTCATTATAAATAACGTTCCTGATAGAGGATCGGTTCTAAATTATTTGTAAAACTTATACCAGGTCAATATCAAAATTCACCAGCTGCACAAACTCTGAAATCCTTTCATCAATATCAGCCTTGGTTATTTCCTTCATCCTGTTTGGTCCAAATTTTTCAACACAAAAACTGGCTAAAGCGCTGCCTACAATGATGGCTGTTTTCATGTTAGAGAAACTAATGTCTTTTGTTTTTGCCAGATAACCCATAAAGCCGCCGGCAAACGTATCGCCTGCGCCTGTTGGATCAAACACATCTTCCAGCGGAAGTGCCGGTGCTACAAACACATGTCCATCATGGAATAACAATGCACCATGTTCACCTTTTTTAATCACTAAAAATTTCGGACCCATCGCAGTTATCTTTCTTGCTGCTTTCACCAAAGAATATTCGCCACTCAGTTGCCTTGCTTCGCTGTCATTTACCATCAATACATCTACTTTTTTCAATACAGCTTTTAAATCTTCTAATGCAATTTCCATCCAAAAATTCATGGTGTCCATTACAATGAGCTTTGGTCTTTCCTGCATCTGCTCAATAACACTCAATTGCGTAGAAGGAGCCAGGTTGCCCAGCATTAAAAATTCTGCTGATTGATAACTGGCTGGTACCATCGGTTTAAAATCTGCCAGCACATTCAGGTCTGTTATCAACGTGTCCCGGGTATTCATATCCATATGGTAACGGCCACTCCAGAAAAATGATTTTTTATCAGGCACTATTTCCACACCATCTAACTGTACACCCTTGCTTTTTAATTCATTTAATTCATCCTCCGGAAAATCATATCCTACAATAGAAATTTGTTGCACAGGTTTAACAAACTGACTTGCTGCATAAGCGATATAAGTGCCGGCACCACCTACTATTTTATCTACTTTGCCAAAAGGAGTTTCAATTGCATCAAAAGCCATTGAGCCTACTGAGATTAAAGACATGTTGAGGTTTTTCTGTTATAATAATTTTTCCAAACCCTGCAAAAGTAATGGAATAAGGCCTGTTTTGCCTAAGTTGCATGTAATTTGTTAGGCTAAACAAGAACAACAGGCGAATACAGTAAACAATGCTCATACATATTCATCCCGTAAATCCACAGCAGCGCCTGGTAAAGCAGGTAGCTGAATGCCTGAAAGATGGTGGTGTAATTGTGTATCCAACCGATACCATTTATGGATTAGGCTGTGATATTTCCCAGCAAAAAGCCATTGAAAGAATCTGTAAAATAAAAAATATTGATCCGCAAAAAGCCCAGCTAAGTTTTATCTGCAAGGATCTAAGCAACTTGAGTGAATACACTAAAAGCATTGATACGCCCCTGTACAGGATGCTAAAAAATTACTTACCGGGGCCATATACTTTTATTTTGCCTGCCAGCAAACTGGTACCTAAGATTTTGCAAAGCAAAAAAAGCACCATTGGTTTGCGTGTACCCGATAACGTTATTTGCCATGACATTTTAAATGAACTGGGCAATCCCATTTTAAGTGCATCCTTACCCGGAGAAATGGTGGAAGAATACACCGATCCGGAAATTATTCATGACAGGTTTGAACACCTGGTGGATATGGTGATTGATGGTGGTATTGGTGGTATGGTTCCTTCTACTATTGTTGATTGTACCACCGATGAGTGGACAATTACAAGGCAGGGTTTGGGCGAGTGGGAGAGTTGATTTTTTCTTTAACTTCTTTGTATGAGAGACAATAACAAAAGAATTGTTTTTGGTAAAGATGAAGTTTATAATGGTAAGCTTTTTAAAAAGGCAAAAGATGAGAGCTTTTTCGAGGACCAATCTAATCTTAGTGATGTAGAAGATATGTGGATTAGGGATTGCTTATCATCTTCTTTACTTGAAAAAATAAATTTCCTTCTGCTGCAAAAACCATCAATAACAGTACAGGTTTTTCTGAAGGATGCTCATGGATTCGACTTCGGAAGAATTAATAATGTTGTAACGCTTGGGCTTGACTTTGATACCTTAACGACCAATGCAGATTTATCGCCACTTTCAAAATTAGAAACACTGGCTATAGGGGTTCTTGATGGAAAGTGTAAGAACCATCTTGATTCAATTGGAACACTTACCAAGTTGCCAGACTTAAGAATAGGGCATATAAATTCCAGTCTTGATTTCTTAAGTAATTTAAATCAATTAAAAAGGTTGGATCTAAAAGGAGTGAAATCTAAGACAGGGCTTTCTTTTTTAAAAGACAAGCCAAACTTGTTATACTTCATTATTTATAAGGGACATTTTGCCAGCTATGAAGGAATAAATAATTGCTCAAATCTTCTAAGGCTTGACCTTGGTTATCTGCGCAATTTTTCCAATGATATAATGGATACAACTTTCGATAAGCTGGAAAATTTAAAAGCTGTAGAGTTAAGTTGCCTACCCAACCTTTCAAACATTGATTTCCTGGCGTCATTAAAAAGTCTTGAATATCTTGAAATGAATAGTCTTAAGCGATTACAGTCTCTCAGTCCAATTGCAAACCTTAATTTAAGCTATCTCAAGGCTGACAGTTTTATACCCCTTGATAAAAGATGTGACTTTTTAGCGAAAGCACAATTTCTCTTAATTGATTCTGGCTACGATAACACTAGCAAAGCTCAATTAATAAATCACTTCAAGGGCGATTCATTATTTATTGGGAAATATTTTAAAACGGGAAATTTAGATCTAGGGAAACTGTTTGATTCATACAAGCCTTATCACTTATTGCGCAAGTAATTTCAAGTAATCTAGCTATCAAGTAGATTTGGTTACTTCTTTATAAACTCCACCCTTCTATTATTCGCTTTACCCACGGCATTATCGTTCTTGTCCACCGGCTGGCTTTCGCCTTTTCCATCCGTTGCCATGCGGCTTTCATCAATGCCAAATTCACTGATCAAGATATTTTTTACGGCAGCGGCCCTGCGTTTGGACAAATCAAGGTTGCTCTTATCGTCTCCGTCTGAATCCGTATGCCCAACGATTGTCACTTTTACATCTGCATTTTCTTTTAATACAGTGGCAATTTCTTTCAGGCTGCCGTAAGACTCCGGTTTGATTTTATCACTGTTTACATCAAACAAAATTCCGTGGGTTACCCATTTACCTTCGGTGATTAATTTATTTCTTGTATCAGGTGCACCAATAGCCAGTTTTAAATTAGTGATGGCATACCAGTCTTCTGCATTGCCGTTACCATTTAAACTACCTGTTGCAAATACAACAGAATTATAGGTGGGAGCTGCCATTGCTCTTGGCAGGTCAAAAATCTTTTCTTCATTCAAATAAATACGAATGCGCTGTTTCTGTCTCCATACAGCCACGTGGCAGAGATTTTTCTTTGGTGCAAAAAACTGGTTGGTATAAGCATCATTACGAAGCAGTGATTTTGAGTCCAGGTAAGACTCATAAGCATAATCACCCTGCTGGCTGTTGGCTGACATCGGATGAAGTGAGAATACAAAACCATTTAATGTATTCCGTCGAAAATAAGCCCAGTCGGCAAAATCATTTGGAGAAGCCAAATTAACAAGACTGATATTTAACGGGTAAGAATAATAATTGAAATCTGTATTGCATATCACATCAAATTCAAACGTAAAATTATCCGGGAGATCATTGATAAATTCAGGATAATGGACCCCGGTTTTTTGAATGCGTAGCCACTTACCGGATTGGTTATTTAACGTTACCACTTCACCCGTGGAGTTGGTATTCCATTTATCAGGATAATCACCCACGGCATCCTGTGAAAAATCTTCCTGCACCACTATTTTTTCCCCGGGCACAAAATCAAATTTGCTGTAAGCCTTTATTGTAGCTGCTTTTGGCGCTGGTTCATTCGTAGTGGTATTGCCACCTTTATTGCTGTTATTGGTAGATGTATTTTCCTGTGGTTGATTGTTGCTGTCATTATTTTGTTGTGAGTCGTCGTTGGTTTTCTTATCTGTTTTTGGTTTGCCAGATGTAGCATCGTCTACTGTCTTATCTACTTTCTGGTCTATTTTCTGTTCTACCTTTTGCTTTACCCTGTCGCCAATTCTTTTTAACAACTGGCTATGGGCATGGCCAAATAATAGCATGGCAATGAATACTGCAACTAACCTTTTCATACATGTAGTTTTATAATAATGAAATTAAGCAGGGTCAATAGGGAAGCAGTCAGTGGTTGTTCGTAGAATTGAATCTTTTGGGCCGGAAAGTTAACAGATTTAAAATAAGATTCATTTGAAAAGCCTAGATTTTTTTATCAACTAAAAAAAGATAAACTTCTTTGGGGCCATGCACACCGGTTACCAATGTTTTTTCGATATCAGCCGTGCGGCTGGGGCCAGTGGCAAAAGTGATAAAGGAAGGAATATCGCTATTGTACTTTTCTTTTAACATGGATAACGCATCCGTAATATCGTACACCAATTGATCAGCATATGCGATGCAAATGTGTACCGGGGCATATACGCTTACGGTGCGGCCGCTTTCTTCTGCAGCGCTCATTACAATGCTGCCCGTTCTTGCTACCAATACATCACACCCGGTGATGGAGGCATCACAACTTTCCAGTGCAATGGTATTGCTGTACTGCTCATTCCATCGGCTATCACTGCAATAGATTTTCATCCATTCTTTGGCAGCAATCAATTGCGTTAACTGATGATGGAGTTCGGATTCGTTGGCACAGTACACAAATTTGCCCTGCAGTTTGATAAATGCTTCCGCAAAAAGAATATCCAATTCATCTTTTGGACGGTGATAAAAAGAAGGTTCTTCTGGGTTGCCGGGAAAAGGCAAAGGCACCGGTGTAGCCAGTGCCTTGCGAATTTTATTTAGAATTTTTTCTCTTGATGTTTCGCTGTTCATATTAACTCTGTGTGGTAGTGCCGGGTATTACATCGCTTGGTTCAGATAAGCCGCTGCTGGTACCAGGTATATCAATTGGTTTCTTTTCTTCAAAAGGGCGTTTACCAATTAATGCTTCCACATCACTCTTAAACAGTACTTCTTTCTTTAATAATTCCTGTGCCAGTTTTTCCACTTCACCCTTCTTTTCAGTAAGTAATTGTAATGTTCTGGCGTAAGCAACATCAATCAATTTTCTTACTTCTTCATCAATCATCTTTCCGGTTTCTTCACTGTACGGTTTTACAAATGTGTTTTCCTGAGCAGGATCGTAATAGCTTACATTACCCACTTTATTGTTCATGCC
>CAZDHQ010000342.1:0-5513 GCA_964505135.1 uncultured Ferruginibacter sp. | reverse complement strand
GCTTGCAAAAGAAGTAGGCGTAGATGAAGTGAGATTTAAAACAGCTCAGGTATATGATTATGAAACAGATCCCAACCAACTGATTCCTGAAAACGACAAATACAGCAGGTATAAAAAAAATAGCGATGGCACTTACGCTGCAAAAAACAAACTAGCCAACCGCTGCTGGAAAATGCAGCATTCAAATGTGATCACCTGGGATGGATTGGTGGTTCCATGTTGTTTTGATAAAGATGCCATGCACCGGCTGGGCAATTTAAAAACGCAAAGCTTTAAAGAAATCTGGCATAATGATAACTATAGGCAGTTCCGCCATGAAATAATGAAAAGCAGGAAAAATATAGATATCTGCGCTAATTGCAGTGAGGGAGTCTCAGTTTGGAGCGATTAATGAGTATCTTATAATTGCTATCTTATTCATCTATAATAATTCCCCATGTCTAATAATTTTAATTTTTATCTGCGGCAGGTGCTTTTACTTGGCATCATCATTTTTCTTGGCGTGATGCTGATAACCGAGATGTCAATATTCCTGCCCGGTTTATTGGGGGGCATCACGTTACATATCCTTACTCGTAAATGGTACTATAAGTTGACAATAGAAAAGAAGTGGCGTAAAGGCTTAACTGCACTTTTGTTTATAATCGGATCTTTAATAATAATAGCTATTCCAGTTTATTTTTCAATTGTTTTAATTTCTCCAAAGATCAATGCAGTACTAAACAACCAGCAGCAGTTGATAGAGGGAGTACAGATTTTCCTTGATAAAGTAGAAAAGTTTATTGGGCAAAAAATTCTGACTGGAAATAATGCACAAAACATTGCATCTAAAATATCAGCCTTCATTCCTTTGTTTATAAACAGTACAGCTAATATAATTACCAATCTGATCATGATGTTTTTCTTGTACTATTACCTGTTAACATCTGGTAAAGTTGTAGAAAAATATCTTGAAAGATTTATACCGCTAAAACAGGAGAACGTAGATACATTGGCTGATGAAACGGTGAATATGGTAAGAGCCAATGCACTGGGCATTCCGGTGATATGCTTTGTGCAAGGTGTATTTGCTGCCATCGGTTATTGGATTTTTGGATTAGAAGAATGGGCTATGTGGGGTTTTGTTACGGGTGTGTTTGCCTTTTTTCCTCTGCTGGGTACAATGGTAGTTTGGATACCGTTGGTTATTTACCTTTATGCATCAGGAGATAACTATTCTGCTACAGGCCTGATGTTATACAGCATTATAGTAACCGGCAATGTAGACTATATAACCAGGTTAAGTTTGCTAAAGAAGATTGGTGATGTACATCCATTGATCACGGTGCTTGGTGTGATAGTAGGCCTGAAGTTATTTGGATTTATGGGACTAATTTTTGGGCCACTTTTAATCAGTTATTTTATTGTTTTAGTGAAAATCTACATCAACGAATTTGTCAAACCAGCAAATGAACAAATCAATGGGAATAGGGAATGAAATAAATCAGCAAAAGTTTAACAGTGAGTATCAAAAGTCTGTCATCAATATTATCTATACTTACAATTGGTTGAGAGAAAAATTACAAGCCATCTTTGACAGGGAGGATCTAACTATGCAGCAATTTAATATTCTTCGCATATTAAGAGGAAGTAATGTGCCGTTATCCACATTGCAGATAAGGGAAAGAATGCTGGATAAAATGAGTGATACCAGCAGGATAGTAGACCGACTGGTTGCAAAAGGTCTGGTAAAAAAAATTGTAAATAAAACTGACAAACGCCTGGTAGATGTAAGCATCTCTGAAAAAGGCAAAAAAATACTGCATAAAACGGATGTCTTTGAGTCAGAGATAGCACAACTTACAGGCAACCTATCTGAATCAGAAGCAAAAACATTGAATAGGCTACTGGATAAGATAAGGGCAAAATAATTGAAGTATTCTATGAAACAGGTGGTTATCTTTTTATGTATCGGTGTTGTATTATGCTGCATCAAGAAAGCAGGTTATTCGCAGGCAAAGCCTGAATTCAGAGGAGTGTGGATTGCCACAGTGGATAATATTGACTGGCCTTCAAAAGGAAATTTTAACAGTGATTCTCAAAGAGCAGAATTTACCAGGATATTGGACATGCACCAGCGAAACGGCCTCAACGCAGTCATTGTACAAATAAGACCCTGCACAGACGCTTTTTATCCTTCTCAATACGAACCCTGGAGTGCCTGGTTAACCGGCAAGCAAGGCCAACCGCCTTCTCCCTATTACGATCCATTAGAGTTTATGATAACGGAAACGCATAAACGCAATATGGTGTTTCATGCCTGGATAAATCCCTACAGGGCCGTGTTCAATATAAACGAACCGAATCTTTCATCCACACATATCACCCGGCTGCATCCTGAATGGTTTATAACTTATGGTGACAAACGATATTTTGATCCCGGTAATAAGGATGCACAGCAGTATGTAACCAATGTGGTAACAGATGTAGTGAACCGCTATAATATTGATGCCATACATTTTGATGATTACTTTTATCCTTATAGGATTGAAGGAAAAGAATTTCCGGATAATGAATCTTACAGGAAATATGGCAACGGTATCAAGAAAGATGACTGGAGAAGAAGTAATACGAACGCCATCATTGAAATGCTGCACAATGCCATTAAAAAAGCCAATAGCAATTGCCAGTTCGGTATCAGTCCATTTGGTGTGTGGAGAAATGCAGATTCAGACCCGGTAAATGGCAGCAATACCAACGGGTCAGCATCTAACTACGATGACCTATACGCAGATATTCTGCTATGGCTAAAAAATGATTGGATTGATTATGTGGCACCTCAATTATATTGGGAAATTGGCCATAGAAGGGCGCCTTATGAAGTGCTGCTCAACTGGTGGAGCAAACATAGCTATGGAAAGCATTGCTATATTGGCCTGGGTGTTTATAAGGCAAACAGTAATGCCGCATGGCGGGATAAAAAACAGTTGCCAAGGCAAATTGAAGCATTAAGAAATACTCCTAATATCCAGGGAATGATTTTTTTCAGCAGTAAAAATTTTGAGAGTAATCCAAATGGCTGGAGCGATAGCCTGCGGTTGAACTATTTTAAAGAGCCTGCTTTAATTCCGTCCGCTAAATAACCTACCTATTTTTTCCTTCAAGCCTGTTGCAGGCTTCCATACTTCCCAGCCGGAATCTTACCGGGATCACTGAAATTTTATCCAGTTTTATTTCCTGTTTACAAAAAAAACCTAGCCGTTCTGCATAATAAGTAGGCGAAACTGGTAGTTTAATTAAAGGAAAGTTAGAAGATGAGGGCTGAATAGAAATTTGCTGAACTATTTGGTTAACAGGAGGTTTTGCCAAGTTAAAGGTGTCTTTTTTTTGTGCAGAAGTGCCGCTAACCACAAAAACCATGCAAATTTTTAAAATTTTAGCTTTTTTATTCATCATCCTTCATCATTGTTTGTAAATTTACGCCCTAACATGCAGATTGGTTTGGCGGAAATGGAAGAAAATTTGTTAACCAGCCAGCAAATAAAGCAACCTTAAACTCATTTTACTAACAAGGATCTTATTTGACGCTGCTTTTTTTAATACCAGGAAAGGACGTGTTCCTTTTTTAACCGAAGAAAACTATGGCCTTAAGTCAGGGACTTTATCAAAAACAGTTACAAAAGCTATCTCCGCAGCAGATTCAGTTAATGAAATTGCTGCAGGTGCCTACCGCTCAACTGGAAGAAAGAATTAAGGAAGAACTGGAAGAGAATCCGGCGCTTGAAACAGGCGATGAGGAGGAACATGAAGAATTTGAAACAGAAAATAAGGATGAGTTTGAGTCGGAAGAGGACGAGTATGAAATGGATGGCAGCGAAGATGAATATGATAACATCGACATTAGCGAATACGTGCATGACGGTGATGATGATATTGCCGACTATAGAATGAGGGATGAAAACTATCCCGATTCTGATGAGAACAAAACCATTCCGCATAAAGTAGAAACTGGCTTTAACGAAGTGATGCTGGAACAGCTTGGCCAGTTAAACCTTTCTGACCACCAGCGTAAAGTAGCAGAACAGATCATTGGCAACCTGGATGATGATGGTTACTTAAGGCGAGATATTTCCGCTATAGTGGATGATCTGGCTTTTCGACAAAATGTGCAAACATCTGAAGAGGAAATTGAAAAACTGGTTTTGCAAATCCAGCAGTTTGACCCACCAGGAGTTTGTGCAAGAACGCTGCAGGAGTGTTTATTAATCCAATTAGAAAGAAAGAAGGACGAAGGTGCAGATGTGGAGAACGCTATTAAGGTATTGGAAAAGTATTTTGATGAGTTTACAAAGAAGCATTACGAAAAAATTCAGCGGGGTTTAAATATTGATGACGAACAGTTGAGAAGAATCATCAATCAAATAATAAAACTTAATCCCAAACCGGGCGGTAACGTAGGAGACAGCAATACAGGCGAAAGCTATGTAATACCTGATTTTTTCGTTATTAATAACGCCGGAAAATTAGAGCTTACGCTTAACAGCAGAAACGCACCTGATCTGCGTATCAGCGAAGGTTACAGGGAAATGCTGAAAGATTACGACAAAGGCAGTAAAAAAGACAAGCGCCAGAAAGAAGCCGTGTTGTTCATCAAGCAAAAAATTGATTCTGCTAAATGGTTTATTGATGCCATCAAGCAACGGCAGCATACGCTGCTCTCCACCATGGAAGCCATTTTAAACTACCAATATAATTTCTTTCTAACGGGTGATGATACTGAACTGCGTCCAATGATTTTAAAGGACATTGCAGAGATGACCAATCTTGACATCAGTACCGTAAGCCGTGTGGCCAATAGCAAATTTGTGCAAACAGAGTTTGGCACTTATCGTTTAAAGTTCTTCTTCAGTGAGAGTTTACAGACGGATAGTGGTGAGGAAGTAAGTACAAGAGAAGTGAAAAAGATATTGAGTGACCTCATTGACGGTGAAAGTAAAAAGAATCCGTTGAGTGATGAAAGATTAACTGAATTGTTGCAGGAAAAAGGTTATAACATTGCAAGAAGAACGGTGGCTAAATACAGGGAGCAGTTGAATATCCCGGTAGCCCGTTTAAGAAAAGAGCTATAATTTTTTCAATGGAAAAACAAGTGCGTACAATTGATGAAATACTAAATGGTAAAGGCACTGTGCCTCACCATCCCGTAATAAAATTTTTTGCTCACTTCTTCTCCTACCTCTTTCATCCCATTTTTATCCCGGTGTATGTTACCTGGTTTCTAACCTCGGTGCATCCGGGTTATTTTGCTGGTTTTAGTGCTCATCAAAAATCATGGATTATAATAAGGGTAGCCTATACAATGGTTTTACTGCCGCTCATTGTAGTGCTTTTATTAAAAGGCCTTGGCTTCAGCAAATCCATATTCATGAAAACGCAGCAGGAACGCATCATTCCATATATTACCAGTAACATCTTTTTTTTTTTTTTTTTTCTTGTTTTTAGAAACCAACCGGAAATACTTAAAGTACTAACGG
>CAZDHQ010000341.1:0-5518 GCA_964505135.1 uncultured Ferruginibacter sp. | reverse complement strand
TTCCAAGTTTTTTTAAAATGGCTGCTTTTATAGACAATGTACCAAATGAATTTCTCCCACCCAGCCTTGGATCAACTGCCGTATTGATCCAGTTAAGCGCTTCCTCATAATTGGTATCATTATCTACACACCATTTTGCTGCAGCTTCAAGACTTCCGGGATCAAAACCAATAGCGCCACTCATTTGCTCACGGATGCTTTCCAATACCGTAGATTTTAAATCTACTTCCACATGAATGGGGAATCGCCATCTTTCCCACTCAAGGTTTATATCCAGCGAACGATCTGTTTGATTGGAAAATGTATAAAGCAATCGTTCCTGCATATTGGGAAGATTCTTCTGCTGAACAGTGGGTACATGCAGTACATCTAATTCTTTTCTGTAGAAATAACTTCCCCATTCTTTGGTGTTTTTATTAAAGATTAAAATGCTGGAATCTTTTTGTACTTCAATAAAGAAAGCATATTTACCAGCAGGTAATTTTTTCCCATTGATCAAAACATCAGTTGAGAAAGACATGGTTGTTGCTTCATCTGCTCCCGCTCTCCAGGGTGAAGCAACATTTGATCCGTAGCCCAGCACTTCATATCCAAATGGCACAATACTGGTTCCATAAATTTTCCCTTCCCTGCCTTTTACACCTGGGGCACTATAATGAATTTCAATTTCAGTCACTCCCAATTTTCTGCCGACAAGACATACAGTATTGGTAGTATCTGGTGTTCTTAAAGCTTGTCCATTCACTTCATGGAGGCAAGCAACAAACAATAAGCTATAGAGTAAATTCTTTTTCATTGCTATCAATTTTTAAACAAAGAAAGAGCGAATCATTAAATCTTTTTTACCATTGATCAAAAAACAAGAGCCACTGCTACTGCAATGGCTCTTGATGATCAGGCAAATTCATTAAAACAACTTTTCCTGCGGCGGTTTTGCTCCTGCCAAACGAATGTAGACTGTTGTTTGCCCACGGTGGTGTGTCTGATGCTCAAAGCATTTGGCAATGGCTTCGGCCCTGGTTAACTCAAAGCGGTCGAAGAGTTTTACTTTTTCACTCAATTGAGCCGGAGTCATGGTCTTTATTGCATTGATGATAAAATCATATCCATCCATCACCAGTTTGGTTACATTGGCCTTTGACTTATCGGTTACTTTTTCTGATTCACCAAAACCCACAGGACTTTTTGCCCCGGTAGCTGCAGCACCAATGCCATAGTTGGCATCAGTAAGATGCAACATTTGCTCAGCGAAAGAACGCATTTCAGGCGTGGGCTTTAATGCATAGCCAGATTCAGGCATAGCATCTAAATATTCTTTGGTGTAGGCTTTGGCTCTTTCCCACTCCTTCACAATATCAGCAGTGGATTGGGCTTTTGCAAAACAGGTAATTGCCATCAGCAGGCAAACAGATGTGAACAGTTTAATTGTTTTCATGATCGTTTTGTTTTTTGTAAGTTGAATGTTGCTATACTATCGCAATAAATAAGATTGGTTGCTGTAATACAAACTTATTTGCTGCTAAAGTAATAAACTAAATAAGACCACCGATAGCAATGGATTAATTTTATTTTACCATTGACAAAGGCATAATTTTAATTTAACTTTCATGCGTATGCATCTATCAATTGCCTGCTTATGAATAAAAGAACTTTCTTAAAAACATCTGCTGCATTATCAGGTGCAGCTATTCTTTCACCTTTCATCAGTTGTATGACAGACACTAAAAACAAAACACATTTAAAAAATTGGGCCGGCAATTTGGAATACGGCACCAGCAACATACATTATCCAGCTACCGTGGAAGAAGTGCAGCAAGTGATCAAAAAATGTGATAAACTAAAAGCACTCGGTTCCCGGCATTCCTTTAATACCATTGCAGATAGTAATGCCAATCAACTTTCGTTGGACAAATTAAATAAAATGGTTTCGCTAAATGAAGTGGACAACACCGTAACTGTGGAAGCAGGAATGAAATACGGAGAGTTAGCTCCTTACCTTCACCAGCATGGATATGCATTACATAATCTTGCATCACTGCCGCATATATCTATCGCAGGTGCGATTGCTACTGCTACGCATGGATCTGGTGTAAGCAATGGCAATCTTTCCACTGCTGTATCTGCCATTGAATTTGTAAATGCAAAAGGAGCAATAATTAGTTTATCAAAGCAGAAAGATGGAGACCAGTTTGATGGTGCAGTAGTTGGCCTGGGCGCATTGGGAGTTATTACTAAAGTTACGCTGAACCTGTTACCAACGTTTGAAATGAAACAGGTCGTTTATCGCAATCTTCCTATCAGCGCTTTGAAAGATAATTTTGCAGCAATACAGGCAGCGGGCTACAGCGTAAGTTTATTTACTGACTGGAAAAATAAAAACATCAATGAAGTGTGGGTAAAGCGAAAAGCAGATGCATCCACTACTGCAGCGCCTGCTGAATTATTTGGTGCAAAGCTTGCTGAGCAAAATTTACATCCAATAGAAACAGAGTCAGCCGAGAATTGTACAGACCAAATGGATGTACCAGCCCCATGGTACGAACGGATGCCGCATTTTAAAATGGGTTTTAAACCAAGTGCAGGCAAAGAATTACAGGCTGAATATTTTGTACCGATTGAACATGCTTATGATGCCATCATGGCAATGGAATCACTGCATGAACAAATTACACCGCATCTTTTTATTTCAGAAATAAGAACCATTGCAGCAGATGAACTATGGATGAGCCCCTGCTACAAACAAACCTGTGTAGCCTTACACACCACCTGGAAACAGGAAATACCCGAAGTAATGGGTTTGCTCCCGCTGGTGGAAGAAAAGTTAGCTCCTTTCAATGCTAAGCCACATTGGGCAAAGCTTTTTACCATGGCACCCAAAACCTTGCAATCAAGATACGCACAACTGAATCAATTTAAAGAACTGGTGAAACAACATGATCCCGAAGGAAAATTCAGGAATGAATTTTTGGAACGCAACCTGTATAGTTAATTCAACCAAATACAATCTTATATGAACGAGATCCGCAAAGAAGATATCAAACAGGAAGTGTTTGATCTGTATGACGACTATGCTCACAACCGGGTAAATCGCCGTGACTTTATGCAACAACTTTCTACCTATGCTGTGGGCGGACTAACGGTTAGTTCACTGATGAGTTTTTTAATGCCGGATTATATTGATGCGATTCAAATAAAGGCAGATGATCCAAGGGTAAAATCATCTTATATTAATTATGATTCACCTAAAGGTGGCGGCACCATCAAGGCACTGTTTTGTGAACCGGATGACGTAAAAGAAAAACTGGGTGGCATCGTGGTGGTGCATGAGAACCGTGGACTCAATCCACATATTGAAGATGTTTGCAGGAGAGCTGCGCTGGCGGGCTTTGTTGCGTTGGCGCCCGATGCTTTAACGCCACTGGGTGGTTATCCTGGCAATGATGATAAAGGAAGAGAACTGCAAAGCAAACGTGACCGCAATGAAATGCTGGAAGACTTTATTGCAGCATACGATTATCTTATAAAAGAAAAAGACTGCAATGGAAAAGTGGGTGTGGTGGGTTTTTGCTTTGGTGGATGGATCGCTAACATGATGGCAGTACGAATTCCAACATTGTCTGCTGCAGTACCATTTTATGGAGGTCAACCTGCTGCGGAGGATGTACCTAAGATAAAAGCGCCGCTGTTATTACATTACGCAGGACTTGATACAAGAGTAAATGAAGGCTGGCCTGCCTATGAAGCAGCATTGAAAGCAAACAGTAAAGCATACACTGCATTCATTTATCCAGAAGTGAATCATGGTTTTCATAATGATACTACTCCAAGATATGATAAAGCAGCAGCGGAATTAGCATGGAAAAGAACCATTGATTTTTTCAAAGAGCAGCTCAGATAAAACTTAATAATTTTTTTATACCTGTATAATAAAAAAGATAGAGATGCGTTCTACTTTCACTAACCCATCATTATATTAGAGAAGTAATAATGATAAAGCCCTGCATCTGCAGGGCTTCCTATTTTAATTAATTTTATTTTTTCAGGATTAGGACAAACGCTCCAGCACACCTTTTCTTTTCACAATGTTTTTATAATCCCACTGAATCTTTTTTGATTGGATAAGCCAGCGCTTCAATTGCTTTGTATCAATCTCTGTTGCTGATGTATAAACAGCTTCTGCAGCTTTAAACTTTCCCTCCGGTTTTAAACCAGGTTCATCAAATGATTGTCCGCTCCAGAAGAGCAGGCGCACATTGTTTTTTGCTTTACTGTAACCAACTATTGGATTGCCATCTAAAAACCAAACAGGGTGACCATGCCAAACTTTACTTTCTGCTTTGGGTAAAGCAGTATTGATTTCAGTTAACAGCAGGTTACAAATTGCTGTATCGTGTTCAGATTGTGCATTGTTGTAGGTGATAATATCTTCCTGCATAGCATCTGTTTGAATTAGTAATTTTGGAATCTTATATGATCATTGTATACCTAACTGTTTTCTAAAGTATACATTCAGTTCAAACTGCTCTTTTACAGAAATTGCTTTTCGTGAATTTTTGCTAAAATCTTTCCCTTCTTTTGTCCATAATGGTGGTACAAAGTTATATACTTTATCACCGGGCAGTGCTGCCACTTCATTTCTCCAACCTTTCCAGCGATACCCTTCATAAAACTTGTTTAAATCATTATTAAAACAAAAACTCAGAAAATCGCTATAGCTCCAATCCATAGGCTCAAACTCGAGATTATCAGGTGAGAAATAGTATATCTTTCCAATATCCTTTCCAAAGAAACCGCCATTCATAATAAAAAAACCGCCAATCGCATCATCTGCTATTAAATAAAAGCCAGAGGTTTCTGTAGAATCTATCAACGTTTTTTCAATATTCCATTCCGGCAGCGACCGATTCAACCTATTACTTCCAGAACCCAAAATTCTTATCCAGCCATCGTCTATTAAAATACCTCCAGTTTCGTATACAATAGCTCCCATTGGTGAACGGGTTGTAACCTGGGTTTCATACAAAGCGCTTTTAGCTTTAGCTGTATCTACTGCAAGTATCTCTACTTTATTTGAGGCAGCAGCAATCCATTTTTTAACAACAGGCCAGCCTGGATCTTGTGTGTTAATCAAATCTTTCAGCGAACGCTTTTCCTGCGATATTGCAAATGAAAAAGGCCATAATAAAATCAGTAGTAGCCACTGTTGTTTCATAAATAATTTTTGTTAAGGGTTCGTTGAAAGCTACAAATAATCTTACATCGTTGGTTTCTTCAGGTACTTGTTTGTAAGCCACTTTCTCACCGGCACATCATATACTTTAAAGAAGAAATAAGCCAAGGTGATTGCAGATACCAATACTACAAAGCCCATTGGTAAGCCTTGTGCAATGGTCTTTTTATTATTTACTACCCATGCACCAAACATATACACCAATGGATAATGAATGATGTATACCGGGTAAGAAATATCACCAAAGAACTTACACAGTTTTGCAACTGATTTATTTTTGATGGTGCC
>CAZDHQ010000340.1:0-5560 GCA_964505135.1 uncultured Ferruginibacter sp. | reverse complement strand
ATTCCGGCCGTAGCGCGTATTTCCCTGTTGTTTAAAACAGGAATTGAGTAGCCATTAACTATTTCGCCAAAATGTTTGTGTTGTTTCATTTCTTTTAAATATTTACTTCTCCCAATAAAATGTTCCAAATACTATTTCTAAATTTTTCTGTAAACAATGAAAAATGCCCGATTTTTGATGCCTTAAAATGTTTAGGAATAAAATGCATCCTTTTTACAATTGCATTTGCAAATTTTGAAGTCAGCCAGTCTACGGATGTTTTGGGAGCAAAAAAATCATCATCAATACTGATAGAAGTGATATCGCATTTTATTCTTTCAAAGTATAGATTGTTGTGCGAAAAGCTGGCAAATAAATAATAACTGCTCCTGCACCATTTTGCCCATTCAACTGCAACATTTTTTGGTAAACTTTCCATCCTGCTGAATTTTTTAGATGGCAAATACCCGAATCCTTTTGTTAGTGCAGGAATCAGCAAATGCCAGTTTACCCACATTTTTAGTTTACCAACTCCTTTCCAGAATTTCCAATAGCCAGATTGTGCCGCAACAAGAATTATTTTATCTGCCATGTAAGACGATGGGGCCAAACCGATTAATTGGCCGCCAATACTATGGCCTAAAAGAATGATTTTATGATTAGGGTAAGTTTCAATCGTATATTTAATTACAGCTTCTAAATCTCTGTTTCCCCAATTTGCCAAGCTGCCATTTTCATTTTTGATATTTCCATGCAAAGATTTACCAATACCTGTATAATCAAATGTGATTGTTGAAATGCTATTGTTCTGAAAGAACTCAGCAATTTTTTTATAAAATGATTGCAATACCCCGGCGGCGGATACAATAATCATTATTTTATCAGAGAGTGCAGCATTATACAAACTACAGTTTATAGTTTGATGTTTGCTTATATTGATTTGAAAAAATTGCATGAAAGAATAGTAATTCAGATGCAAATTTGAATAAATAGTTCTCCTAATAAGAGGGGTGTCAATGAAAAACGGATTCTCGTAAACAGAAGGCAAAATATACGCAATGAAGTAAAAAATAAAGGAGTTTGTTTATATTTCAAAAAGATTGCTTTACACAATTAAGTAGTTTGTTGACGACAATGTTCCTTTCATAGACTTTGTATGCAAATAAGCAAGTTTTGGATATTTTTACGGCACAAATCCAGGAATGAAAAAAGGAATAGATAACAGGCTAATTAAGTTTTACCTATACACGGGTTCAGGTTTTTTTTTGTTGTATTCTTTCGGTGAATTTTTTGGATACCGGGAAACCTTTATTCGCAGAATTATCAATAGTATTTTCCTGGTTAGTTATCTTACAGTACTTAACTATATTTTATTTGAGAAAATTTTACGTTTATTCAGGTGGCCATGTAGAAATAATCAACGGGCATTTTTCTTTCTGTTTATAGCTATCTTCTTTTTCACATTCGGATTGTATGGTTGGCGCCAGCTATGGATACAATTAGGCATTTATGTGGATTATACACCCGGACTATCCTTTTTGAAAGGGGTAGCCGTTCATTCTCAATTTAGCGTTGCATGTATCATTTTTTTTGTGATAGTGCGGAATATATACAACAACATTAGGCTTAGAGAAAAGAACAGTCAATTAAAAATGGAAAAAAAAGAAGCTGAACTGAACTATTTAAAAGCCCAAACAAATCCACATTTCCTGTTTAATACGCTGAACAATATTTATTCATTAGCAAGGGATAAAAACGATTTGGCCCCTGAATCAATTTTGCGGCTATCTAAAATTTTGCGTTTTATGCTGTACGAAACCGGAGATGATTTTATTGCAATAGATGATGAATTGAAAATAGTAACTGATTATATTGCCCTTGAAAAACTTCGTTATGATGACTCTTTGCTTGTTACACTGAATGCCAATATTGAAAATGAAAAGCAACCATTGCCGCCTTTGCTGCTTATTCCATTAGTGGAAAATGCCTTTAAGCATGGCGTTTCAGAAACAAGAAATAAGCCGTTTGTTGACATTCATCTTACTGTAAAGCAACAACAATTGTTGTTTACCGTAAAAAATTCAATTGAAGAAGTTACTACCACGCAAGAAGTGAAAGAAAATATCGGGCTTTCTAATTTGCGCAGGCAGTTAGCACTACTCTATAAAGATTATGATTTGTCTGTAGGACAAAAGAACGCTGTTTTTACATCAACATTAAGAATCAATCTAACAAGCAATGTCTAAAATAAAATGCATAATTATAGAGGATGAGCCGCTTGCCGTTAAAGTACTATCGGACTATATTGTGCAAGTACCTTTTTTGCAATTAGAGGGCACCTTTAAGGATGCCATACTTGCAACAGAATGGTTACGCACAAATGAAGTACAATTACTGTTTTTAGACATTCATTTACCCAAACTTAAGGGGATGGCTTTTTTAAAAACGCTTGTAAAGCATCCTGCAGTTATTATCACTACTGCTTATCATCAATATGCTGTGGAGGGATTTGACCTTAATGTAACAGATTACTTGCTTAAGCCTATTGAATTTGAACGTTTCTTAGTTGCTGTAAATAAAGTAAGAGTTATTAATGACAATACTCAGCCAATGACTGAAGCAGATGAAGTGAAAGGATATTTGTTTCTTACTGTTCAAAAGAAAAAGGTGAAAATTTTGTTTTCTGAAATTTACTACGTAGAAAGTCAACGAGAATATATAAAAGTAGTTACTCAAAAAAAGGAATTTATATCACGAATGAGTACACATGAAATAGAAGACCTTTTGCCTCACCATATTTTTAAACGTATCCACCGTTCATTTATCATTTCAATTAATAAGCTGGAATCATATACTGCAGAATCAGTTGAAGTGAATGGTGTATCTATCCCTATTGGAAGGGGTTATAGAGATGTTATTGAGAATCTTTAATATATTATTGATATTTTTTATTACTTAGAGGCAAGTATTTTTTGTGTATCATTCCTATCTTTGACCAGTAATTTTGTTCTCAAAACCTTCATATCATCACTCACTTTTCTATTCAAAATCTTTGCATAACGTTGCATAGTACACAGATTTTTATGCCTAAGCATTTTGCTTACACTTTCAATAGGTACACAATTGGTAAGCGTTACTGTTGTAGCAAATATATGCCGGGCAATATGAAAGGTGAGTTCTTTATTTATTCCGCATAGGTCGGCAATCTTCTTCAGGCAGTTATTCATTTTCAATTGCTTAATACGAGCAGCAGCTTTCCTTCATTCAAGCATTGTGGATGCTGCTTGTATTTGTTCAGTATTTTTCCCACCAATGGCAGCAAGGGGATATTTGAACGGGTGTCAGTTTTTTTCCGGTTGGCATAAATCCATTTTTTCACCATCAATGCCACTGGCGATATTGTTTTGTTCCATTTTACAGGCAATTTAAATTTTGCGAATTGTTTGGGGTAGCCCTACCTCCTTTACTTTGTGATCCCTTTCTGTGGCTAACTATTTGATAAGGTTGATCCAAATATGTCCAACTCCGTTTATCAAATCAACAAAGGCATTAACAAGCCAATTGAGTTCAAGGGCTTGAAGGCACAATACATCTGGTATTTGGGCGGTGGCCTGGTGATATTAATGATATTCTTTGCTATTCTCTACATTGCCGGTATCAACATTTTTATTTGCCTGATTATTATTTTCTCCGCAGGCACTTCGCTATTCATGTATGTATATAAAATGAGCCGTACTTATGGCCAGTATGGTTTGATGAAAAAGATAGCCAAAAAAGCTGTACCAAAAGTTATCAAGAGTTATTCAATTGCAAAATTGAAAAAGCAGTTACTAAATTGAAAAATCTGTTTGATATACTGCCAGTTTATGGAATGGAGCATGATGCTATTTTATCAAAAATGGGTGATGTAACGGTTGCTTTTAAGGTTGAACTTCCGGAACTGTTTACTATGAGCAACGACGATTATGAAGCCTTTCATCATGCCTGGATAAAAGCTATAAAGGTGTTGCCGGTGAATAGTGTGTTGTACAAACAGGATTGGTTTACGGAAGCTGCTTACAAGGCAGCTTTCCAAAGTGAAGACAGCAGCTTTCTTAGCCGCAGCAGCGAAAGGTTTTTTAATGAACGGCCATATTTAGACCATGAGTGCTATATCATGCTTACTAAAAAACCCGTTAACAGAAAACTATCTTCTTCTGTTTTCTCCAGTTTGTTACGCAAATCAATTGTACCTGATGAAACACTTGACCAAAAGCATTTTCATGATTTTTTGAATCATGTCGGTCAGTTTGAAAAAATACTTTCTGACAGCGGTTTCATAAATATGAAGCGATTGAACAATGAGGCGTTGTTTGATTTAACAGTTAAGTACGTCAATCTGCAAACAGGTGATTCGTCAATCAGGGATATAGAATTTAAACCCGACTGGAAGATTGGCGAAAACCACTGCCAGCTTTATACAATGGCCGATGCCGAATTTGTTCCTGCCCTATGTGGTTCCCGGATAAATTATGATAAGTATTCCACCGACAAAACAAAATTCAGCGTAGGTTTTGCATCACCCATTGGGCAATTATTAAGCTGCAATCATATTTATAGTCAGTATGTTTTTATTGAAGATGTACAAAAGACAATGCAGAAACTGGAAAGTAAAAGATTGCGTTTGCAATCTCTGTCTGCTTATAGCCGTGAAAATTTTATCTCAAAAGAATCTACCGATGCTTTTTTGAATGAAGCCATTAGCGAACAGCGGTTACCTGTAAAGGCGCATTTCAATTTACTGGCATGGACGGATAGCATAGAAGAATTGAAAAATATCAGAAATCTTTGTTCATCGGCTCTTACTCAAATGGACGCCACTCCTAAACAGGAAACTGAAGGTGCAGCCCAAATCTGGTGGGCTGGCATTCCGGGTAATGCAGCCGACTTTCCGATGAATGATACGTTTGATACATTTTCGCCGCAAGCTTGCTGCTTCTTTAACCTGGAAACAAATTACCGGTCTTCTGTAAGTCCAATCGGTATCCGGCTTGGCGACCGGCTGAATGGGAAGCCCGTTCATGTGGATATTTCAGACGAACCCATGGATAAAGGCATCTGCACCAATAGGAATAAGTTTATTCTGGGGCCATCAGGAAGCGGAAAATCTTTCTTTACCAACCACATGGTGAGGAGCTACTATGAAAAAGGCACACATATTGTGTTGGTAGATGTGGGCCACAGCTACAAGGGCCTCTGCGATATGGTGAAAGGTTATTACTTCACATACAGCGAAACCAAACCAATTAAGTTTAATCCATTCTATATTGGTGAAGGCGATGTATTGGATACAGAAAAGAAAGAAAGCATTAAAACCCTGCTGCTGGCTTTATGGAAAAAAGATAACGAAACCTTTAACCGCAGCGAATATGTTGCCCTGTCGAATGCCCTTCAATTGTACTTTGAAAAAGTAGAAGCTGACAAAAATATCTTTCCCTGCTTCAATACATTTTATGATTTTTTAAAGACGGATTTTGTAGAAAAGCTGAAGGGTGATAATGTAAAGGATAAAGATTTTGATGTTTCTAATTTTTTGTATGTA
>CAZDHQ010000339.1:0-5564 GCA_964505135.1 uncultured Ferruginibacter sp. | reverse complement strand
TAACATATTAGTAAATGTGCCTTCAGTAACCAGGAAACGTCCGTCTTTGAAACGATACCTGGCTCGGTAATAAATTGGTTTACCCGGATACTCTATAGCCTCCCGGAATTTGTTTTTACACATATCATCATTCTCAGGATAGATGTGATCTATGATGGAAATGGTGGTGCCAATACCCAACATTTTTTCACCTGACGGAGACCGGTAAAGCACGTTGGCATTTTCATCCAGTAATGAAATACCCTCGGCACTGTTCTCAACAAGCGAACGATAACGTAATTCACTCCTAGATATCTGCTCAGTTCTTTCTTTTACTTTTTGTTCCAGTTCATCATTGGTGTTTTTTAGTTGCTCTTCCAATTGCTTGCGCAGGCTAATATCTTTAATGATGATTACAACAGAATTCATCTGCCCATTTTCATCTTTTATCACATTGGCAGTAACCACACCCCAAAATGCAGTTCCATTTTTATGATAAAACTTCATTTCAGATTTCCAACTACCTTTTTCCTGCATTCCTTTTTCTATGGCTTGCCGGTGACCGGGCAGATGCCTAATAAAACCTAATTCTATCGCAGACTTTCCAATTACTTCTTCTTTTGAATAGCCAAATAAAAGCTCAGCCCCCCTGTTCCAGCTTATGATGGAGTTATCTTTTCCTCTTGAAATGATTGCTTCAGATGTTTGCTCCACCATACTGGCAAGGTGATTAACCTTCTCCATTAGTTTTTTTCGTTCTGTTACATCCACATTAACCATTAGGTAGCCCGTTATTTCGCCAGCTTCATTTCGAAGAGCTGTGCTTGAAGTGTGAACAAAAATATCATCACCATTTTTCTTTTTCCTGTGCAGTTCTTTACGTAACCCGTTATTTTTATCTACCGTCTCCATCATTTCTTTTATCTCTGCTTCTGAAAGGTTGGTTCGTAATAATTGCATCACCTCTTTGCCTACGGCTTCTTTTTTTGTAAAGCCATATAATTCCTCGGCACCTTTATTCCAACTAACCACTTTCCGGTTGGCATCCACCGTGTAAATACCTTCACTTGACTGGTTTACCTGCCAATACAGCATTTCAATTTCCTCCTGTGCTTTTTTCCACTTGGTAATATCTCTTGTAATTTTTGAAAAGCCATAAAGGGAACCTTTCTCGTCTCTTAAGGCCGTAATAACTACAGTGGCCCAAAACAGCGTACCATCTTTTCTTTTGCGCCAGCCTTCCGTTTCTATGTGCCCTTGCGTTGTAGCAATTTCAAGATGACGAAGCGGTTCTCCACACTGTATATCAGCATCTGTATAAAAGAAATCACACGATAAACCCATAACTTCCTGTTCCTTATATCCGTAAATATATTCGGCTCCGAAGTTCCAGCTAGTGATGATATCGTTTTCATCCAACATTATTATCGCATAGTCTTTTACGTTATACAGAAGTAGATTCAGCTTATCATTACTCTTCTGTAGTTTCAACGAGTTTTTTTGGTACCGGATATTGCAACGCAAAATCATCCATATAAAGCTAATGGCCAGCAATAGAAAACAGGCATAAAAAATAAGTAGTGGAAGCAGGGAAGCCCGGTCATTGCTTTCATTGTTCAGGTGACCATTCAGTTGCTGGCTAATTGTAAGAAAACTATAGGTTGCCAGCACCAGCACCGGCAATAGCAATAAAAAGAAAGTAATTACCGGGTGGTTTCGTTTCATAATTGCTTGCACTTTTTTGAATATGGAAAATAAAAGGTATACATATAGGCAGCATTGGTATTTACTAGCTTTTGAAAGAGACAGGTGCTGGTAAGCTGATTCATTCAGTATATGCCCGGCAGGTTTTTCTTTTAAAGTTTACTGATTCCATCTGATCAAGACTGTTTTTCGCTTACTTGATATCAGCATGGTAATCATCAAAGCAGCTAAAAAAGAATTGTAATAAACAACAATTTACCGGACATGAATAAATGTAAAAAGTTTTTTACACTTAGCGACTGATGTTTATCATGCAGTTTCCTAACATTTGGAAGAAGAAAAAAAATGTCCTTTTACTACATTTTTTTAAAAAAGGAGCTCATGTATTGAGACATGATGATGCTGATAGTTGATTTCACTCCATGAAAATGAAATTGGTACTGTTTAAACTGAAGCCCTACTTCCAATATCATACCCTTCAATAACCAAATCGCAGCCATAAAATCATGCTTGTATGATAATGGCAGGAAGGATCGGGGTAGGTGAATAAAAAAGTTTCAGCCAATATTGCAACAGAATTATATGCTTTATAAACAGCTTCCGCAATATTGCTAAACAGAGCTCTTAAGTAGTGAAATTCTATTTGAGCAGAAAGATTTTATTAGTTTCTGTAAAAAAGTTCTATGGCTGCAACCACATACGCTTATTGCTTACATAGTCAATACAACAGCGTTTATGTCCTTCGTGATGAAGGTGTAACCAATCAATAGATTGCACTGTGGATACAATGACGCAAAAGTTTTTTCTTGCAAACAATTCCTCATCTGCTGTCATTACTCTTTTACTGAAATCAACAGGTTCAGGAAAAGCAAGCTCCCCTCCGGAACCGCTGCTGGTAGTATAACACATTTTGCTGGAAGTGCGGCTGGCAAGCCATGCTTCATCTGCAATGGCATCATTGGTATGCACGGTAGCCGTGGCCTGCACACGCAACTGAAGCTTAAGCTCCGGGCTATAAAACAACCAGCTCATAAGAGGAAATGCAGCCAAGTGTTTAAATTTTGGAGAACGTGTATCTGTATGAAAACGCAATTGCCTTTTCTCCTTATCTGCATACCGTAATACTACCGTTCTGGCATAGGGTACATTTTCAAAAACAGTTGCGATGGTTGCAGTATGAAAATGCGCTTTATAATTTGTCACAGCATGCTGCAGCAGTCTCCAAATGGCAGTTTCAATACTTTCGATATCTGTTGTTTCCCATTCCATATTAGTGCTAACAAAATAAGTAGTGATAAGTTATTGCAAGATAAATGATCAGCCGGATGAACAAGAAATGAATTTAATCTAACCGGCAAAACAAAAAAGTCATTTGTACCAAGTGCTAAATAAAAACAGACTGATAAGGCAACATGAAAAACATAGTCTCATTTAGTTATTTACAACAGGTGATAATAACAATAAGATTAATGGTTAATGTCTAAAACAAAAACGCTCAATTCAAATATCGAATTCTTTCTACACCCACCCTGCCTGCTTGTCTTACATTGCACTTCTAAACTGAAGCCGGAGGTCAAATGTTATGTGCTGTATATACGTCTAAAATTCTTTATCCATTAAATGATAGTGAGATGATCCAGGTATTTAAGCAATACCAGGAATTAAATCTGACACTTGAAATAACAGGCTGCCTGGTTCATCATACTAATGAACTGTTGCACTTTGTAGAAGGCGATAAAAAAAGCATCAATGATTTTTACCTGAAAAAGGGTATGACAAACTTTATAAAACATGCCGACCCTATTTACCTGGAGGAAAAAAACAAATTAATTTTTGAATATCCGTACGTAATTAGCGAAGCGCTGTGGAAACACCCTGAAGGTTCAACCATTCCTATATTGAATCATGTTTACCTGTCTGCTATGAGAGAGCAGTTAGGCAATAGAACACTTGCCCTCAACTTTTTTTGGAAATGTTTGGATGAGATGATGCATCCGTCTAAATGTGGTCTTTAATGAAGAATTGATTACATGTACACGGGTACATGCATTTGATTTCACAGGTTGATACTTTTTGTAAGCTGGGCTGCAATATATCACTACTAACCTTCCAATGTAAACTTAAACAGCAAGACAAGCTTAAACAGCATTAAAACCCTGTCACCGGACGAAATAACAGTGTCGGTTATCCGAAAATTGACATCGGCAGTAATCCTTGCAAAACGATTACTTTCCAAACTTCTGCTTCAACGCTGCCAATGCATCTCCCATACTCACTTCTTTCTGCGGCTGGTTATTCCGTGCCTGCGGTTGCCCCTGCGGCCTTCTTTGCCCCTGCCCTCTTGCCGGCGCCGGTTCAGTTTGTTTAATGGATAATGCAATTCTCTTTCTTGCAATATCCACTTCCAGCACTTTCACTTTTACTTTTTGATTCAGCTTCAGTGCTTCATTTGGATCAGTGATATAGGTATGAGAGATTTCTGACACATGCACCAGGCCATCCTGCTTCACACCAATGTCAATGAAGGCACCAAACCTGGTGATATTGGTAACAATGCCCGGCACTTCCATGCCCACCTGTACATCATCAATTTTATAGATTGCTGCAAATTCAAATGCCTGCGCTTCTGCCCTTGGGTCAAGTCCGGGTTTCTTTAATTCATTTAGTATATCCCTGATCGTTAGTTCACCAATGGTTTCAGTAGCATACTTTTTTGCATCTACAGCTTTCAGCAATGTTTCATTACCAATCAATGTCTTTACATCCACGTTTAAATCCTTTACAATATGCTGCACCACGGGATAAGCTTCCGGATGCACAGCGCTATCATCCAAAATATCATCACCGCCCTTGATGCGTAAGAAACCTGCACATTGCTCATAAGCTTTGTTACCAAGCCTTGGCACATTCAGCAGTTGCTTGCGGTTGGTGAATTTGCCAATTTCATTCCTGTACTTCACAATATTATCTGCAATTGTTCCGCCGATTCCACTCACATAACTCAGCAAATGTTTGCTTGCTGTATTTAAGTTGACACCCACATTATTTACACAACTTACCACGGTTGCATCCAGTCTTTCTTTCAAACGAAACTGGTTTACATCATGCTGGTATTGACCAACACCAATGCTCTTCGGGTCTATCTTAACCAACTCTGCCAATGGGTCCATCAATCTTCTGCCGATACTAACGGCGCCACGTACCGTCACATCTTCATTCGGGAATTCTTCTCTTGCTGTTTCAGATGCAGAGTAAACAGATGCACCATCTTCATTCACCAAAAACACAGGCAGATTCAAATTCAATTTTTTAATGAACTGCTCCGTTTCTCTTCCTGCAGTTCCATCACCAATAGCAAACACTTCAATACCGTACTGCTCCACCAGGTTTTTAATTTTTATTTCTTCTGCATACACTCTGTTGGTTTCATGCGGAAATATCAAATCTGTTTTTTGCAGGTTTCCTTTTTCATCCAGGCAAACCACTTTGCAACCAGTCCTGTATCCAGGGTCGATGGCTAAAATTCTTTTGCTGCCCAATGGAGAACTCAACAACAACTGGCGAAGGTTTTCTGCAAACACATTAATGGCTTCTTCATCGGCTTTTGTTTTCAATGCCGTTCTGAATTCTGATTCAAGACTTGGCTGCAGCAAACGTCTGTAGGCATCCTTAACGGCTTTGCGAATATGGTCGCTGCAGGTGCTCATGCCTTTCACATACACTTGCTCAATTAGCTCAATCGCTGTTTGTTCTTCCGGTGAAATTGCGATTCGTAAAAAGCCTTCCAAAAATCCACGCAGCACAGCCAATATCCTGTGAGATGGCGCTTTTGAAATCAGTTCACTAAAATCAAAATAGTCTTTGTACTTGGCAGCTTCTGT
>CAZDHQ010000338.1:0-5584 GCA_964505135.1 uncultured Ferruginibacter sp. | reverse complement strand
GAAAAGTTCTTTGTTTTTATATTCAACCGAAAAACCTGCCTTTGTATCAATGAGGCCATCCTTTTCCATCTCGTCGAACATTTCTTTTTGTAGTTGTAGATTTTTTTCTGCCTCTTTCACATTTTTTTCTGCTTCTTTCAACGCTTTATTTAAATCTATTTTCTTCAATTCTGCTTTTGCTTTTTCAATCTGAATTTTTGCCCCTGCCAGTTGCTCATTAATCTCTTTCATGTCAATCTGTGAAATTTCCTCTTTCGCCTTATCCAGCGCCATTTTTACTTCTGTATTAATTTTATTCCATTCTACTTCTTTCAGCGCCTTGCTCATTTCATTTTGTATAGAAGCAATGTCTACTTGTTTCATTGCTTCATCAATTTGCTTTTTTATTTTTTCTGCATCAATATCTTTGAGTGATGATTTAATTTCCTCATTCAGTTTTGCTACATCTACTTTCTTCACTTCTTCCATTGCCTTTTTCATATCAATATTTAAGTGCTCCATTAATTCATTAAACTGCTTTATGTTTAACTGTTCTTCTTTTGTATTGGTAGGAATGGTATCCGGTACATCCGTGAGTGTATCAAACTGCTGTAATGGGCCAAACTGGATTGTTTGGAATGACATGGCGATGGTTGCAAGCGTTACACAAATAGCGGTGATAAAAACGGTTGTTTTGTTTTTTAAAATAAATTGTTTCATGACTAAGTTGGTTTTGATTGTTATTACGAAAAAATTCGTATCAAATATAGAGAAGTGGTTTTAACAATAAAAGCTGTTCCTAAAAAATTAACAATATTTATTTACCCGGATAAAGGAGCTTTTTTAAAGAATAATGTTTTTATACGATTTTTACAACCTGTACGAAAGCACAGCTAAGTAATAACTTATGATCCGCACAATAATTAAACAGCAAAAAACAGTATAATGAAAAGACTAGCGTTATTAACCGTTGCATTGTTTACCACTTCATTTTTATTTGCACAAAGAGAAAAAGAAGATGATGATTCTTACAAGGGTTTTAAACCGGAGTATATGTTTACAGGTGGAAGTATCAATGTTGGTTTCTCCAACTGGGGTACAAACCTGGGAGCCACTCCTCAACTAGGATACAGCATTGCCAATTGGTTAGATGCAGGTGTAGTATTAGGTTTTACTTATGCCAGCCAGCGTTACAACTCAGGTGAAAAAATCAGGCAAACAATTGTGGGGCCTGGAGCTTTTCTTAGGCTGTTTCCATTTGGTGGTATGACAGAGTCTGGTATACAGGGATTGTTTTTCTCAGGCCAGCTTGAGCACAATTTTATCCGGGTTAAAGACATCTACATTGGTGGCACCGCTGTATATAAAGTAGATGCCAACAGCTTTTTGGCCGGCATTGGTTATGCCAGTGGAAAACAGGGGCGCAACTCTCCCTATTATTATTTTTCGCTTTCTTTTGACCTGTTGAAAAATGCCAACTCACCTTATGTGAATCAATATGGAGATGTGTTACCGGCAATAAATGCTGGTTTCAATATTCCATTATTCCAGGGGCAAAGAGGCAGGCGATGAGAAGGCTGATTTTATTTGCACTGATTTGTTTTGCCAATAATCTGTATGCCCAGGTAGTTAATAGTGAAAGCGAAAAAAAAATGCTTTTAAGCAAGGATTTATTGTATGGAGGTGGCAATATCAGTCTCTCGTTTTTAGGCAATACCACAATTGTTGGAGGCACGCCTTTTGTCAGTTACAGTGCGGCAAAATGGATAGACGTAGCCGTTAGTATGAATGTAAATTATATCTCACAAAGAAATTACTTTCTGGATGGTGATAAAGTGCGGCAAATGATCTATGCTCCCGGTACTTTCGCAAGGTTATACCCGTTTTCTTTTTTGTATGGCGAGGTTCACTTTGAGCATAACTTTATTCACCAAAAGTTTATTCCGCCGGCAAATAGTAATTACAGTGAAGAAAGATTCAACTATGAAGTAAATACAATGCTTATTGGGCTTGGTTATGCCAGTGATCGTAATTATGATGAGGATGAATATTATTTTATTTCGGTTTCAATGGATGCCTTACGCCTAAAAGGTTCACCATATATCAATGCTAACGATAAACCCTATCCTATTATAAGGGCTGGTTTTAGTTTAAGACTGTTTCCTGGCAGTAAAAAACGAAAGAAGCATTAGTTGAACATTTCATCCGGACTTGATAAAATGGTGATTGTTTTTTCAAGTGGGTTGTAAAGAAAATTTTCCTGCAGCATCTTTTGCATGTGTAATAAGAGTGCATCATAAAAACCGCCACTGTTTAAAATAAAAACCGGTTTATCATGTATGCTTAACTGGTTCCAGGTAAGTATTTCAAACAACTCGTCCAGTGTGCCAAAGCCACCTGGTAAAACAATGGCTGCATCTGCTTTTTCGTACAGCATTCGTTTACGCATATGCATATTTTCTACCACTATCAGTTCGCTAATACCATCGTGTTGACGCTCCCAGCCCGTAAGCAATTCAGGAATAATGCCTACCACACGGCCGCCTTTTTCCAATACCGCATTGGCTACTGTTCCCATTAATCCACTATTGCCTCCACCATAAATCAAACAAATATTATTTGCAGCAAGCAGCGTACCTAGTTCTTTCGCATGTTTGCTAAACAATTGATTGTTGCCATGTTTGCTGCCGCAAAAAACAGCAACAGATTTTAGTTCCATATCTTTAGCCTTTAATTACCGCAAAGACACAATTATTTTCTCTATTTTCAATTTTAAATCTTTATAAAGTAACCTGCATGTCGCCCCAATTATTGTTCTCATTTGTGATAGGATATTTTTTATTGTTATTGCTGGTAGCTTATTTCACCAGTCGTAATTCTAACAATGATTCTTTCTTTATTGGCAATCGAAACAGTAACTGGATGCTGGTGGCTTTTGGTATGATTGGTACATCTTTAAGCGGTGTAACTTTTGTTAGTGTACCCGGCACCGTTGGTGGCGCAGGATTTCAATATTTCCAGGTGGTACTAGGTTATTTTTTAGGATACCTGGTGGTGGCTTTTGTGTTACTTCCATTGTACTATAAGCTCAACCTAACTTCTATTTACGTTTATCTTGAAAAGCGATTTGGAACTACATCTTATAAAACAGGCGCTTTATTCTTTATCATTTCAAGAGCGCTGGGTGCTACAGCCAGGCTATACCTTGTGATTAATATTTTGCAGTTGTTCATACTTGATCAAATGCATGTTTCATTTGGTGTTACTACGCTGGTAATTCTTGTACTGATTTTGTTATACACGTTTGAAGGTGGGGTAAAAACAATTGTATACACCGATACCTTACAAACTACTTTTATGCTACTGGGATTGATTGTTTGCATCATCACTGTAATAAGTAAACTAAACTTTGGTTTTGGGGATGCGATGGCTGCATTGGATCAAAAAAACATGGCAAGAATTTTTAACACAGATGTGAACTCCACCGGCTTTTTTATAAAGCAAATTTTGGGCGGTGCATTTATTACTATTGCTATGACGGGACTTGACCAGGAGATGATGCAGAAAAATATCAGTGTGCGTACATTGGGTGGTTCGCAAAAGAACATGCTAACGCTGGCGAGTATACTCATTTTGGTAAACTTTCTCTTCCTGTTTATGGGAGGATTGCTTTATCTCTATGCAGCGCAGAATAATATTACTGCAAAAGGAGATGATCTTTTTCCATCCATTGCTTTAGGTGGAACGCTTTCACCCATCATTTCTGTAATTTTTATTATTGGTTTAATCTCTGCCTTATTTCCAAGTGCCGATGGAGCTTTAACTGCACTCACTTCTTCTTTCTGCATCGACATACTTGGTCTCAAAAGAAATAAATTACTAACCGAAGAGCAGAAGAAGAAAACAAGGTTAAGTGTACACTTAAGTTTTGCTGTATTGTTTTTTTTATTGGTGATGCTGTTTAAATGGATTAACGATAAATCCATTATTGATGTAATTCTTAAAGTAGCAGGGTATACCTATGGTCCGCTGCTTGGCCTTTTCGCATTTGGAATTTTAACGCATCGTAAAGTGAATGATAAATATGTACTGGCAGTCTGCCTGCTGTCACCACTCGTTATTTTTGGAATTGATTTTATTAATACACCGGAGTGGTTTGTAAACCGGTTTGGATTGAGTGCAGCCACAGAGGCATCTTTAAAGAGTTTATCTTCTTCCATTTTCGGCACCTTTAAAATCGGTATTGAAATTTTAATACTGAATGGGCTTGTTACGTTTCTAGGTTTATTTATGATTTCTACTAAAGCTGAAAAGAAAGAACTGTTAGAAGAAGTGCTCTAATATTTTCTTCAATCATAGCAGCATCTAATTAACTGCTCTATTGGCATTGATGAACTAACTTGCATCGAAATTTTCAACGGGCAGTTATGGAACTCATCAATCCGCTTGCGGAAGTATATACCGATCATTTTTCTTCTGATGAAGATTCATTGATGAATGAAATCAATGTATTTACTACTACTCATCATGCGCATGCCCACATGCTCAGCGGAAAAGTACAGGGAGATTTTTTAGCTATCTTTAGTAAACTACTGCAACCAAAAAGAATTCTTGAAATTGGAACATTTACCGGCTACAGCGCTTTGGCATTGGCCGGCGGGTTACAGGATGATGGAAAATTATTTACCATTGAATTAAGAGAAGAAGATGCCGCAACAGCCAAAAGCTATTTTGACCGTTCTGCATTTAAAGATAAAATCCAGCTATTGATTGGTGATGCAAAAAAAATTATCCCCAACCTGCAGGAAATGTGGGATATCGTGTTCATTGACGCTGACAAGCAGGGATATATTGACTATTACGAACTAATTTTGCCTTTTGTTAAGACAAATGGTGTTATCATTGCAGATAACATACTGTTTCACGGGCAGGTACTGGAAGAGCCGATAAAAGGAAAGAATGCACAGGCAATACAAGCTTTTAACCAGCATGTAAAAGCAGACAAAAGAACAGAGCAGGTATTGCTCACCGTTAGAGATGGCCTTAGCATCATCCGCAAAATTGCCTAACAGGAACTGCTGTAACAGCATTGAAAAATTATGAAGAAACTATTACCAATAGTTATTGCCTGCAGCATAAGCATCTCCGCAGGCGCACAAAAAATTACTCCTGAACAATACATTGAGCAGTATAAAGATCTTGCTATCCGTGAAATGAAACGGATGGGGGTGCCTGCTTCCATCACCCTTGCACAGGGTTTACTGGAAACAGAAAGTGGTAACAGTACATTATTGAAGAAATCAAACAACCATTTTGGCATTAAATGTAAAAGCAGTTGGACCGGTGATGCAGTAAGTCATGATGATGATGCTCCGGGTGAATGTTTCCGCACTTATAAAACAGCAGAAGATTCTTACCGTGACCATAGCAATTACCTGCGTGGTAATGATCGTTATGCTTCTCTCTTTGAATTGGATCCTACGGATTATAAAGGCTGGGCTTATGGATTGAAAAAGGCCGGCTATGCCACTAATCCCAAATATCCCCAGATATTAATCACCAATATTGAGCGCTACAATCTGCAGCAATACACCATGATTGCTCT
>CAZDHQ010000337.1:0-5591 GCA_964505135.1 uncultured Ferruginibacter sp. | reverse complement strand
TGAACCGGTGCAGCCAGTCTGCAGAAGCATCATTGGTGATACCTCCCAATTTCGGGCCTATGCCATCACGCCGGATGTTGTGACAACCCGTACAGTATTGGTTGAAAGTGACTTTGCCCGCCGCAATTACAGCAGGGTCTGCAGAGATAGCATTTTTATCCGTTGATGTTCCGGAATTGCAGGAACTAAAAAAGTATATCAGAGGAAGTGAAGCAGTTATGATGATCAGTATTCTTTTTTTCATTATCAATAATTATTGCGGTAGTTAATGTCGTTTATGTTTTTGCTTCAGTATCTATGATTTTTTTATTTGTCTCAGAAGTAGTTTAAATTTTAGAGAATATAACAGTAGAGTAGAGAAGGAGAGTACATAATATTCTCCTTCCCCCTCGTCAATCCGTACGTGCAGTTTTCCCGCATACGGCTTTCCTGTTATCTTCATTGCAGACGTTCACAAGTGAGCTTTTTGACAAAGTATTTCGTTGGGTCTATTAGTGCATGTTTATTCACCAATATCTCAAAAGCCTGTTGACCATACAGGCGACTTTTTCTTTGGCTCTTGCAGTTATAATATCTGCTTAGTTTTTCATACAGATAGTAGCGCAGCTTGCGTTTATTCATCGCCGGGTAGCTTACACCTGGTATATCGAAGTAGTTGAGCCATCCTCTGATAATAGTGTTAAGTCCGGCTGCTATTCTTTGCGGTGCATAGTGTCCGCCATTGTCAAGAAACTCTTTGATGTTTTCCCTGATCTTCTTCTCTGATTTATTGCTGGCTTCAATATTCCAGTACCGCTTGTTCCTATCTTTTAAACCTTTATCGTAGCGTACAGTGAACCCAAGAAAATTGAACGATTCTTCTTTTGCTTCTATGTGTCTTGTCTTTGTTTCATTGAGTTTTAACCCCATCCTGTTTAGTAACTCCTGTAACTTTTCTTTGGCCTGCTGTGTTATCCTTTCTCCCATCAATACAAAATCGTCTGCGTACCTTACTATCTTTATACCCGCTTGTTGGAACAGGCTATTAGCGTTATTTACTATCCTGTCCACCAGATGCATGTATATGTTTGCCAGCAATGGTGAGATTACTCCGCCCTGCGGTGTTCCATCCTTTTTGCTCCCTGTATTTTGACCATTTTCACTCACCGGACTTTTCAGCCATAGTTTGATAAGTTTTATTATCCGCTTGTCTGCTATGCGCAGTTCAAGTGTTTTATTCAGCTTATCGTGAGGTATCGTATCAAAGTACGAACTCAGGTCTGCATCCAATACCTCGGTCTTGCCTTGCTGCAAATTTTCCTTTATGGTTTTCATTGCATCTTTGGAACTTCGGTTAGGACGGAAGCCGTATGAGCTATCTTCAAAGTCTGCCTCAAATATAGGCTCTATCACCAGCTTGCATGCCATTTGCGCTACCCTGTCACGTATCGTTGGTATGCCAAGAGGTCTTTGCCCTCCGTTGGCTTTTGGTATCCATACTCTTTTTACTACGCTGGGCTTGTAGGTTTGCTTGCGAAGGTCTTCACTTAGTTCCGACAGAAATTTATTCTCTCCGTATTCCTCTATTTCTTTAAACGTCTTTCCGTCTATACCCGGTGAACCTCCATTGGCCTTTACCCTGACGTATTCCTCCATCAGTATATAAAGTATGAACACTTTATCATACAACACGTAAAATTTATATCCCCGCTCTTGTTTCGCTTTGCAGTATAACTTCTCCTGTAACATTCCTACTCTTTCTGCAGTACTCATGTCACGCCGCTTCTTTTTGAAGAGCGTTCCCTGTTTTTCTGCTTCGTCATTTTGCTGATTTCTGAACATCAATTCTGTCTTTTGGTTTGTTATGGAAAAATTTGTTTTACAGTAATGCCCCTTCGCTCCTGCCGCTTTTACCTTTCCGGCTCTCAACACTACTACGAGCATATCCGACTCCCTTCTGCACGGCTGGTCTTTGCCTGTGCAATTAGGGTCTCCCACGTTCATGTGTTACCTTCGACCGGCACGCAACATCATATTACCCCGGGTAGTCCCTGCTTTACAAATCACCGTTATAATCAAGCAGGGCAACAGGTTTCATCATATCCGGAAGACTGACCACTACCATTGGTGTAACGAGGCCTGACTGATGCAGCTTACCGATCCACTCATCAAGAGCTTTGACAATGTCGTTTCCTCCATTGCCATCCTGATGGCTTCAACCTGAACGGCAAATTGGGTTGTGTGGTTCTTTCATCCACATAGGTTTTAAATTTATATTTACACACGCCTCGTGGCGCACCGGATGACACGGATTGGATAGATATTCACGGATAAATTTGTTTAAATCCGTTTCATTTGTGTTATCCGTGTTCCAATTTTTCCATTTTTAAACAGTTTCTCAGTAAAATAAAATTCAAGGGCTTAAAAAGAATCTCATCTAATAATTACAACCTCGGTATAGTCAACCCGCCATCCACCATAATCACCTGTCCTGTGGAATACATGAAATCACCTTTTGCCAACGATGCAACAACCTTCCCAACATCATCCGGCTGACCCCATCTTTTTTGAACACATAATCCTTCTTCAATCAGCTTATCATATTTTTCTTTTACACCGGCTGTCATATCAGTACTGATTATACCGGGGCGAACTTCATAAACAGGAATATTAAATTCGCCAAGCCTTACTGCAAAAAGCTGCGTTGCCATACTGATGCCTGCTTTGGAAATACAATACTCGCCCCGGTTTACAGATGCAACCGTTGCGGAAATTGATGAAATGTTGATGATGCATCCTTTAAACTCCTTATTATTTTTCTTTTGTTCTATCATCCAGTTGGCTGCACTTTGCGTCAGAAAATAAGAGCCTTTTAAATTGGTGGAAATAACCTCATCAAAACTTTCTTCCGTTGCTTCCAGAATATCTTTGCGTTCCTTTGGCGCAATGCCTGCATTGTTCACGAGCACATTCAGCATTCCATAATGTTGCTTTACCTGTTGTAATATATTTTCCCTGTCTGCTGATGAAGCAATACTTCCGCGGCAATAGATAACATCATTACCATAATCTTTTAATTTTTTTATTACATCTTCCACTTCATCTGAAGAACGTGTGCCGTTGATGGCAACGTCAAAACCATTTTTGCCCAACTGTTCAGCAATGCCAAAACCAATACCGCGGCTGCCTCCTGTTATTAATGCTATGCTTTTCATTTGCCTGTTTGTTATTGTTTTTATGGCTCATTTCATCAGCAGTGACTATTTAAATTTCAGGGATACCCACCCAACATCTTTTACTCCAGCTTTCTAATCCTTTCTCTGCAAGCTGTACTCCTTTCACGCCTTCAAGAAGGTCCCAGGGAAAAGGATCGTCTTTTACAATATGTTTTAAAAACAGTTCCCACTGCACTTTGAAAGCATTATCATAGGTTTCCTGGTCAGGAACTTTTGCCCAGCCTTCAAAAAAATTAATGGGTTGCGCAATGTCAGGATTCCACACAGGCTTTGGTGTGTTGCCATAATGCTGAATATAACATTCACGCAAACCTGCAACGGCTGAACCTTTGGTGCCATCCACCTGAAGTGTTAACAAATCATCCCGTCTTACTCTCACTGTCCAGGATGAATTGAATTGTGCAATGATACCATTGTCGAGTTCGAATGTTGCGTAAGCTGCATCATCTGCTGTACATTTATATTCTTTCCCTTGTTCATCAATTCTTTTATCAATATGCGTTGCGCCAAGACAGGAAACAGCTTTTACTTTTCCAAATACATTGTCGAGTACATAACGCCAATGGCAAAGCATGTCAACAATAATTCCTCCGTCATCTTCTTTCCTGTAGTTCCATGATGGTCGTTGCGCCGGAATGGTATCGCCTTCAAATACCCAATAGCCAAACTCTCCCCGCACAGAAAGTATTTTACCAAAGAATCCCTGCTGAATGAGGCGTTTTAATTTTATGATTCCCGGAAGCCAGAGTTTATCCTGTACTACGCCGTTTTTTACGCCGCTATTTTTACATAGCTGGTATAATTCCATTGCTTGTTTCGTATCTACTGCAATTGGTTTTTCGCAATAAATATGTTTGCCTGCTTTCACTGCTTTGCGAATTCCATCTGCCCGCCTCGTTGTGGTTTGTGAATCAAAGTATATAATATTATAAGGATCGGCCAAAACTTTGTCAAGATCAGTGCTCATCTTTTTTGCACCCGACATTGCACAAAGCTTTTGTAATTTATTTTCATCACGGCCCACGAGTACAGGGTCGGGCATTATCGTTTCACCGGAATTTATTTTTACGCCTCCTTGTTTTATTATTTCTGCAATAGAACGGAGCAGGTGTTGGTTGGTACCCATGCGCCCGGTAACACCGTTCATGATAATACCAATTTTATGTTCTTTCATATTCTGACTATTTATCGTCTTTAATTTTTTAAGAATATTCTTTATAGGCTTTAATAATTTTCTTCAAAAATTCCGATTGATCTTCCTTCCAGTATACTGTTGAAAAAATTTCCACCTCATTAAATCCCGTGAACCCTGCATCTTCCACCCATGACCTGATTTTTTTTACAGGAATACATCCTTCACCCATAAGCCCACGATCAAGCAACATATCTGTTGTGGGTATTTTCCAGTTGCAGATGTGAAATGCCATCAGGTTTCCGTGTTCTCCGCAACGTTTTATTTCTTTCTCCAGCATCGGATCCCACCAGAGATGATACACATCAACCGCAACACCTACCCACGGTGTATTCAGTTCTTCAGCCATATCATTGGCCTGCGCCAGCGTATTGATTGCTGAACGTGTATCAGCATACATGGGATGCAGCGGTTCTATTGTCAGCCTTACACCTGCCTCCGACGCATGAGGAATAATTGCTGCAATACCATCGTGGATTTGTTTTCTCGATTCTTCCAAAGATTGTAATGGATCTGCGCCGCAAACCAGCACCAGCATCTTAGTACCGAGTTCAGCGGCTTCTTCAATTGCCTTTCTGTTATCATCTATTGCCGTTTTTCTTTTGCTTAAATCTTTTGAAGGAAAAAATCCACCTCTGCATAGCGACACAACTGATAAATCATGTTCCTGCAACATTTTTCCTGTTTGCCTTATATTTCTACCTTCTAATGCATCACGCCAAACCGTAATGCCTTTAACGCCGGCAGCAGAAAAGTTTTTTGCTGCCTCCTCTATATTCCACGGTTTGGTGGTAATGGTATGAATACATAACCCGGAAAGATCAGTATGCTCTTTTGTGTTCATTGAATATTGAAAAAAGAATAGTAAGGCTCATTGTTAATGATACGCTGCAGGTAAAGAGCCGCTTCACGAATATGATAATCTCCCCACATGCTCGATTCACCATTTGGAATTTTACTTCCATCAGGAATATAATCCCATCCGTTGGGCCGGTGATAAATGGAGTGCAATAATAATCCCTGGTGATTTGAATCTGTGCTGATGTATGGCTCATCCAATAATGTATTCAAAACGGTAAGGCCTGCCTGCCAATATTTTTTTCCAGTTGTTGCGTCGCCTTTATTGCTAAGATATTTTCCTAATCGCAATAACCCCTGCGCTGCAATGGCTGCTGCCGAACTGT
>CAZDHQ010000336.1:0-5595 GCA_964505135.1 uncultured Ferruginibacter sp. | reverse complement strand
AACGGGCATTAAAAAACCAAACACGGGGGCTACCTTGTGTAGATTTAAAGTCTTCGTTTCCATTATCATCCAAAATCCAGCTATTGTCATCAGAATAAGGACCGCCAAACTGTACTTCAAAAACAGACTCCTTGCTATTATCATGCGCTGAAGAAAATACATCTTCATAATCATCTAACAAGACATAACCACCATTCTTTTCTACATCTTCAAAAGCGTCAACAGCTTCATTCCATTTTTGCATCCACACGTTCACTTTTCCTTCGTAAGCACGTGCAGTCCATTTGGTGGCTCTGCCTAAGTTGGCATCATCCCATGATGCAGGTAAACCTTCTGCTGCTGCTTTAAAATCATCCAAAGCGGCTTGCAATAGAGCTGTTGGCTCACTATTGGTATATGTTTGCTGAAGTGATTTTGCAGTTTCTGTTACTATTGGAGCTGTCTTCCACATTTGTGCTGCCAGGAAATGAAAGAATCCTCTGATGAATTTTGCTTCTGCCACCACAGCTTTTTTCTCATCAGCAGTGAGTGTGTTTCTTCCATTCTCAGTTTGTTCTAACACAATATTGGCCCTGTTAATACCTTCATAAGTTTCGGCGTACACCGTGAAAATAAACCGGTTATTGGCTTTCAGGTTTAATGCATCTACATCCTCAGCATCAGGAGTTGTGTTGTTTTGAGAAGTGTTAAATTCAGCATCATCACTCGCAAGCATACTTACTACCCAAAATGACCCCCAGCCATTTTTACCACCAAAAGCGGAAGCACTGTTTATCATCCATAAATCCTGAATGGAGGAATAGGCCGCAAACAAACCACCATCAAAGTCTGCTTTGGTGTTATAAAACGTAGAAACAGTTGTTTTATCTAATGGTGTTAAATCGAGTTTGTTGCAAGACACTATGATGGCTGCAGTTCCAAAAACGATCAGTATCACCAAAACAACCTTTGTATAGAATCTTTTTTTCATTATCATGTTATTTAAAGTGTGTTAATGGTTGTGTTGTTAAAAATTAATTTGCCAGCCAACCTGGAACATTCTTGGCTGCGGTGCATTACCATTATCGTATCCATTCAGGAATTGGTTTTCTCCACCGGCAAAAGTTTGCAGCCTGGTAACTTCTGGGTCATATCCTTTATACTTGGTAAAAGTGAAAAGGTTAGATACACCTAAATAAAACCTTGCGTAAGAAATAATGCCATTTGTTGCTTTGCCAATCGTTTTGATATTATATCCAACCTGTAAATTCTTTATACGAACAAAGGCAGCATTCTCAAGAAAACGATCACTAAATCCAATATTGTTGTTATAATCGCTATTTGCCCTTGGCATGGTTGTGCTCTTGTTGGATGGTGTCCACCTGTTTAACACAGCCACAGTTTGATTGCTTGATCCATTCATTCCCTCAAGAGAACTGCGAGGCCCGTTGAATACGGTATAGTTACCTACCCCCTGCACTACAATAGAAAGATCAAAGGATTTATAATCGGCATTTAAATTAAGACCATAATAAACCTTAGGAATTGGGCTACCTATCACGGTTCTGTCTGCATCTGTCAATTTTTTATCGCCATCTAAATCCATGAATTTAATGTCCCCTGCCTGGGCTCCAGTATAACCGTCTTGATTTGGCACTTCAGCATCCGACTGATAAATTCCATTGGTTTTATACCCGTAAAAATAACCTAGTGGCTGACCTAAAGAAATACGCTTATCATTTAACTGTATATAGTCTATACCATCTGGGAGTTTGGTAAATTTATTTACTACATAAGTAAAGTTACCTCCGATGGTATATCCAAAATTGCCAATTCTTTGCCTGTAATTGGCTGTGAACTCAAGTCCTTTGTTAGTTAAAGTACCCGAGTTTAAATCGGCAAACTGGTAAAAGCCTGTACTTAATGCTACTGGAACGCTTATTAATAAATCTTTGGTTGTTCTGCTGAAATAGTCCAATGTACCAGTAAGTTTATTATCCAGCATCACAAAGTCTACCCCAACATTAGTTTGGATGGCAGTTTCCCATTTTAAGTCTGGATTAGCAAATATGGTAGGTGCATAGCCTGTTACAATAGCTTGCCCTTTACCTACTACGTACTTAACAAAACTGCTAAGTGCTGGCAGGTAAGAGAAGTTAGTACCTGTAAACTGGTTACCGGAAGTACCCCAACCAGCCCTGATCTTAAGATCATTGAACAGTTTAGAGTCTTTCATAAAATTCTCCTGGCTTATCCTCCAACCCACAGAGAAAGAAGGGAAGGTGCCTGAATTATTTGCTTTTGCAAAACGGGAAGATTTATCTTCTCTAACGGTGGCTGTTAACAGGTAACGGTCATCATAAGAGTAGAAAACACGTGCCAGTTTACCCTGAATATTCCAGTGATCAGCCGTTTCTGCAGAACCAAACGCTGCTGATCCACCAGCCAGTCCCAATGGCGGATTAAACAGGCCGTTCCCCTGCACCCTTAGCCTGCGGTTTAAGTAGCTGGTTTGTTCGTAACCTATTAAAGCAGTTATCTTGCTCTTTCCAAATGATTTATCATAAGTAAGTGTTTGGCTCAACGTAAGCGTGGATTCTTTCGGCTGCTCATTCACAATAATTGCTGTTCTTGGACTTCCAATACCGCTGAAGTCAACCGCATTCTGAAAGAATAAACCAGTAGCTTCATTGTAATCCAAACCTAAGCTTGGTTTATATTTCAAACCTTTTATTGGCTCAATTTCCGCATACAGGTTAGCCAGTATTTTATTGCCTTTCATTTTGGTATATCCTACATTAGGATCAGCACTCCAAAGAAAATTCTGTGCGTTAGCACCACCTGTAGTGCTGGCATTGACTGGATTATATTTACCATCAGATGTATAAGGCTGGAAGAAAGGTGCATTTGCTGCAGAACCTGATCCTGCATTGGCAAAGTCTTCTGATTGAACAGATCTTTCAATCCTGCTTAATAACAAAGACTGGCCAAATTTCAAATACTTACCCACTTTTACATCCGAAGTGGCTTTGGCAGATGCCCTGGTAAATTTTTGGGCCAGCTGAATACCGTCCTGGTTAAAATAACCACCACCAAAACTATAAGTAGCATTCTGGCCTCCGCCTGATATCGTCAGGTTTTGGGCTGTTGCTGTACCTGTTTTAAACACAAGATCCTGCCAGTCCACCGTTGGTTTTCCGGCAAATGCGGAGTAATCACTACCAAAAGCATCTTTTTGATAAGCGATGTATTGCGGTACATCCAATACGTCAAAGAGTTTATTTTTGGGCGCTGATTGCACACCTACATAACCATCATAAGAAAGCGTAGCTGTACCTGCTTTACCTCTTTTTGTTGTTACCAGGATAACACCATTATTTGCACGTGCCCCATAGATAGCAGTAGCAGATGCATCCTTCAATACGTCAATACTTTCAATATCACTTGGATTAATACCCGCTAAAGGGTTAGTCTCCGTAGCACTTGATGTATTAACAGTGATGGTGCTGGTATTTGTTGCCACAGGTACACCATCAATAATCCAAAGCGGCTGGTTATTACCTGCAGTACCGATACCACGGATACGCACTTCGATTGGAGCACCAGGGTCACCACTTCTATTAGTAATATTTACACCAGATATACGCCCGGTCAAAATCTGATCAGGACTTGTAAAAGGCTTATTTGCAAAATCCTTTCTTGAGATAGAACCTACGGCCCCGGTAAGGTCTTTTTTCTTTTGTGTACCATAACCGATTACTACTACTTCATCAAGGGCTTGTTTCTTTTCGTCAGGTGCTAATTTAATTTGCACGTTATCACCCTGACCAGCAGCCTGTTCCTGGCTTACATAACCGGAATAGGAAAAAACCAGCACAGATGCCGATGATGAAACATTGATAGAAAAATTTCCTGATTTGTTGGTGGTGACACCATTTTTTGTTCCTTTCTCTGTTACACTCACGCCCTGCAAAGGAGCGTCTCCTTCACCCAGAACGGTTCCCTTAACAGAAACGGACTGCGCCAGCAGGGTGACTGAGCTGGTAAACATAAGCATGAGCAATAAACAAAGGAATTTTACAACCGAGGTAGAACGGCGTATGGCAATACAACCATTCTTTAAAGCAAGTTGAATAATGGACATAACTGAGCAGTTTGGTTTTCGTAAAATGTAATTGTAATAGAATTAATATAACTATTCAAATTATTTGCTAATAAACACGATGTGAAGCGACCTATGCAGACTAGTTAGGCTGTTACTGGCATATTTGTCGTTTCGCTTTTTTTCTTTTTCTATAGACAGACCGGCCACAATCCACAAGCAATCAAAAGCTAATTATAGTTTAGAACTTAAATGTACAATACGAAATATTAGAAAACTTAGTCAAACGATTGCACAAATTTTAAAAAATGAAAAATGAAAAGCAATGATCCAGTAAATAAAAGGGATATTCAGTGATTTTCAATGACTCCCGAAAAGATGTAAAAGGTGTGCGATCCAAAAATGGAGGCTGAAAAAATTTAGATGGCACTATGAATGTTTAATAGCCGAATTTCAATGTAAAATATTTATTAAACAGCCTTTCAATAATCATTAATACGGACAAAATCTTTCTTCAAAATCCAGCCCTTTGTTTTTTCACCATCATCATTTACAAATAGCACATAAGCAAATTCATTCTTCTCATCCAATAAAGTAAGGGTGGCATCACCGGCAGTTAAGTAGATATCACTGCGGCTATTTTTATCCGGTGCTTTATAAAAATAAGTGTCTTTCACAATCGTGTATTCGTTGCCGGTAGTTGATGAAGGTGTTTCGGTTTTCTTTTTCGGCGGTTTGTTTTCTGTGTTACCAGGATTGGTATTTGAATACTTTACAGGTTTTATTTTATTGATCTTTGCAGCGTTCTCTTCCGCCAGCAATGAGGAATCTGCAATGAGTGGCGTTTGAACAACTGGTTGCTCTGGTGTTTTTGTATCTGTTGTTTTTTTGGCAGAAGAAAGAAAAGTATCATAAGCAGCTAGTCCTCCTGCACCAAGCGCCATAATAAGCACTATCGCAAACAATGACCTGGAAACGCCTGTACGCCGGGATGACTGGTGTCGATAATAATTTAATTCTCTTTCCTTTGCATCTGCCTGTACCCGCATTTCACTTAAAAGTTCCTCTTTTTCTTCCAGCTTTGTTTTTAGTTTTTCAATTTCGTTTCTAAGTGCAAATTCATCTATGGGTAATAAAACGGCTGATTCAGCAGGTTTTGTTGGCCCGGTATTTTTTTCCTGCTGGATGGAATCATCAATGTACTCTTTTAACCTAATTCCATTACTAAACCGCTTTCCTGGATTCTTCTCCAAACATTTATCAATCATCAGCAGTAACCAAAGCGGTATGTGCATTTCCTTTTCACTGGTATCTGCATCCCATAAACCGGTAATGACATTTCTTCTTAAGTTGATAATATCCGGCGGCAATGATTCCATATGCGCCAGCATCACTTCATTGCGTGCTCTTTCTCCTTTATTTACTAGCGGGAACGGCACAGTGCCGGCGAGTAATTCATACAATACGATACCGTAGCTGTACACATCGGTTTCAAACAGGGTTTCTCCGTTGCT
>CAZDHQ010000335.1:0-5604 GCA_964505135.1 uncultured Ferruginibacter sp. | reverse complement strand
TTTTCTTTGATTCTCTCGACTACTTCATGGCTGTTTTCGCCTTTGAGCATCATGGCAATGCCGGCAACGATAGAGAGCAGGCCGATAACAAAGGTTGATACCATCAATATCCTGAACGTTTGTTTTTCATCAGCATCTTTTTTGAAATAGCGCTGGTAAATATCAAAAGTAAACACAGTAGCGCTTGCATTCATGCCAGAGCTGATGGTGCTCATTGCAGCAGATAAAATAGCAGAGATGATGATACCAACGATACCAACCGGTAATATGTTCACCATAAAATCCGGCAATATTTTATCTCCATAATCGGATGGCTGTAATGTACTGGCCAATGCTGCTGCTTCCTGAGCAGAATGCAGTGCCGGCAGGCGTTCTGCAGCTGTTCTTAGTTTCACCGCTTCCAGCATTTGCGGATGCACCTGGTACCATGCATATAATGAACTGCCGATGATGAAGAACAATAAAGATATAGGTAGATATAATTTCACACAGAGCCAAAGTGATTTGGTCGCTTCACGTGCAGCGGTGGTGCTTTGGTAACGCTGCACATAATTTTGGTCCATCCCAAAATTGTTTAGATTGATAAAAATGCCGTAAAAAAAGATTACCCAGAATGTGGGCGCTGTAAAATCAAGATCAAAACTACCGAGGCTAAATTTATGATCTGCTTTTCCAATGGCAATGATCTTGTTGATGCCTCCCGGCATTTGATGAATGATAAAATATAAAATGATGATGGCACCAAGTGTTTTGATAATGCCCTGTGCTACTTCTGTCCATATCACGGCTTCCATACCGCCCAATACAGTGTAGATGATAATGATGATGCCCATTACAATAATGATGGACTGCATAGAGTAACCCGTCATGGCCTGCAGGCTAAGTGCAATGCCAAAAAATACAGACCCCATCCTTGCCAGTTGTGTCAGCAAAAAACAAACGACTGCATAGGTTCTTGCCCATTTGCCAAACCGTTGTTCCAAATGGGTGTAGGCTGATATCTCACCACTGTTGCGGTAAAAGGGAACAAAATATTTTGCTGCGATCCATGCGGAGATAGGCATGGATAAACTAAACACAAAAGAATTCCAGTTGCTACCAAAAGCCTTGCCCGGCACACCCAAAAAAGTATTACTGCTTAAAAAAGTGGCGTAAATAGAAATGCCCACAGCCCATTGCGGAATTTTACCGGATGCCTTGGTAAACTGGTCTGTATTTTTATTCTTCCTGGAAAACCAAACACCGGTGAGAATCATTGCCAGCATATAAATGCCAATGATGGTGAGATCTGCAACAGGAAGATGTTTCATTTATAATAGCAATCGTTTTGTGTAACCAGTTAAATCGTTTGTTTGATGCCGAGTGTTTCACACCAGCCAATAAAATCATGATGAATTTGATCCAATACTTTTTCCTGGTCTGCTGTTAGTTCATGCACATAGGTTCTGCTGGTGGTTCTTATTGGCAATCCTCTTTTCTGTAAAAAGTATTTTGCACTCACAGGATATGCCTGGTGTATCAGTGGGTCAACCCTGGTCAGTTCAGATTGTAACCATTCCACTTCTTTTTGTTTGGCTGGATCAGTTGCATGATTACACATCCATACCATTATCTCCGGGTAAAAATTGCCGGAGATGGATGACATGCCTTTGGCTCCATTCTGTAATGAGAAATGGGCATTGGGCGTATGTGCATCATAAAATTCTAAGCGGTGATGGATGGTATTCAACACATCCAGTTTTTCTTTTACTGCCGAAGGGACTAAGCAGGTGTCTTTATGGTAGATGAGTCTACCGGTTGCGACCAATTGTTTCAATACATCAGCAGATAAAATTCTTTTGTAGGGTGCCGGGCATTCATATGTACCAAATAAAATAGCACCGGTTAGGTCAAATAACTTGTTGAAATTAGCAAGAAGGGTTTCATCACGGTCATCCCTATCCGCAAAATGACTGGTGATTAACACCACTGCTTCAATACCCGTGTCGGTGATCTTTTTTGCGTAGGCAGCTTTCTCTTCCATACTGTCACCAAAAGAACCCGATGCTACTACCGGCACACGACCCCTGGCCTGCTTCACCACATGGGCAGTTAATTCAATGCTCTCTTCTTCTGTGATGCTAAACATTTCGCTGCTGAGGCAATTGGCAAACAAGCCCTTAACTCCTGCTGACAAATAGAATTCAATCAAAGCAGTTAGTGCCTCTTTGTCTATTTTGCCCTTTGCATCAAAAGGAGTGATCATTACGGGCACAAACTTTTTTCCTTCAGTACTCATCGCTAAGCAGTTTATGTAGTGTCAAATAGATTATTTATTAAAAATACTTTTTTAAATGCGATTGGCTCTTGCTTAAGAAAATGCGTTAATCTGCGTTTTTTAAGCAAATATTTGCCGTTTTATTCGTGTTATTTGCAATGTAGCTGGAAATATTTGAAAAAAACCGCAACAAATCAATATTTTTAGTTAGCTTCATTTTCTCAGTCGCTATTACCATGCGTAACCATCTATTGCTGCTTACTGTAAGTATTTTCGTTATAAAGATTGCTGCATGCCAGGCAGTTGATAAAGCGCCCACCATTTTTGAAAAACTAATTTTTCCATTACAGTCTCAGCATGCACATGGCAGTGGTATGGTGGCTTTGCCCAATGGTGATATACTGGCCACCTGGTACCAGGGCAGTGGTGAGAGAACCGCCGATGATGTAAAAATTATGGGCGCCAGGTTGAAGAAAGGAGCAAGAGAATGGTCGCAGCCTTTTTTAATGGCTGATAGTTATAACCTACCCGACTGCAATCCCATCATTTTTTTAAACAGTAAGAACAAATTGTTTTTGGTTTGGATAGCGGTGCAGGCGCATCGCTGGGAGCAATCCATTTTGCGTTTACGCACCGCCGTTAGTTATGATAAAGAAGGTGCTCCGGCCTGGAACTGGCAGGACAATATATTGCTTTCACCCAATGACAGCTTTGCTGTAGAAGCTGCTGCTAAATTTAAACAACTGGTACCAACCCATCATGGTACTGCTGCTTATGGCCCAGGCTATGATAATATGATTGTAGAAGCAAGCAAGGATGCAGTAAAGAGAAGTACAGGATGGATGCCAAGAATAAAGCCGCTACGGCTCAACACTGGCAGAATTTTACTGCCGTTGTATTCAGATGGTTTTAATTTTTCACTGGTGGCTATTTCTGATGATGACGGTGAAACATGGCGTGCAAGCAAGCCCATCATCGGCAGGGGCAATGTGCAGCCAGCACTGGCACAGAGAAAAGATGGACATATAGTAGCTTACATGCGTGACAATGGAGATGAACCTTCCCGTGTGCAATACAGCGAATCTGCTGATAATGGTGAAACCTGGTCTCCTGCAACAAAGACGGACATTCCAAATGAAGCCAGCGTAGAACTGCTGGTTTTAAATGATGGCCGCTGGGCATTTGTGGGCAATGATGAAGATGATGGCCGCTACCGCATCAGCCTTTATTTATCCAATGATGAAGGCAAAACATGGCAATGGAAAAAAACACTGGAGAATGAAGCAAAGGGAAAGGGCAGTTTTTCTTATCCCTGCATTATCCAGACAAAAGATAATTTATTGCATATTACCTATTCTTATTCTATAGAAAACAAAGGCGAAGCGATCAAGTATGTGGAGATAGATTCGGAAAGAATCCGTTGACCATGAAAAAAGAAAATTAATTATTGCGGTATATATAGTAAACATGCGTTGTATTATCCTGTTAAAATCCTTTTCACTTGCCTGCATGGGCATGATTGCTACTATGCAATTGTGTGCACAGTCAGCACCGTCTAAGAAAGAAATTAAGCACTGGATAAAAGAAAAATCATGGGCAAACAATTGCGTGCTCGATTTGCATCCTTCTGTAAACAAAGATTCTTTTTACATCGCCTACCATCGCAACCCAGGTTTATGGGATGCAGCTTTTACATTTCTCAGTACACATAATTTAGATACCATGAGTACGGGCAAATATCCCATTGCAGGAGAGCAGGTATTTGCCACCATTTCTGAAGCGCCTTCTCATAATAAAGAGGAAGTGAAATGGGAATCTCATATCAAGTATATCGACCTGCAGTATATCATTAAAGGAAAAGAACTGATCGGTATTGCAGATGCATCCAAAGCTACCATCACCAAACCCTATTCACCGGATGTGATCAATTACACAGCAGACGGAAAATATTATGTGGGCGAGCAAGGCAGGTTCTTCTTGTTTTTTGCCAATGATGCACACCGGCCCACCATTAAAGTGGATGGTTATGATGTAGTGAAAAAAATTGTAATCAAAATCCAGGCGGCAAAAGCAGAGTGATGATGGACAAGGCAAACAATCATCTTCCAAAAAAGATAAAATGGGAAACAATAAAACATCAAGAAGAGACTTTGTAGGCAATATGGCAGCAGCCGTTGCAGCGCTTTCATTGCCAGGCTCAGCAAGTGCAAAAGGATTGTTTGATACCTGGTTCAGCGGTGCCGGTGCTGAAAAGAAATTTGTACCCGTAATGATCACGCCATTCAAACAAAATGGTGCGATCGATTTTGACACGTTGGGTAAACTCATCAACTTTTATGTAGCAGCAGGCGCTAAAGGTTTCTTTGCTAATTGTGCCAGCAGCGAAATGTATAATCTTACAGCAGATGAAAGACTGGCATTGACTACCTATGTGGTAAAACATGTACCGGCAAAAATGTCTGTCGTATCCACCGGTTCTTTTGGCGATAGCATTGCTGAAAAGGCTGCCTTTACTAAAAAGATATTTGATACCGGTGTGAACGGCGTCATTACCATCACCGGTCATTTTGCTGCAGAAAATGAAAGCGATGAAGTGCTGATGAAAAACTATGAGGCGTTTTTTAAACTCACCGGCAATATACCATTGGGTACTTATGAATGCCCTTCTCCGTACAAGCGTGTGTTAACGCCGGAAGTGTTTAGTTTTTTATTAAAGAGCGGCAGGATGGTGTATCACAAAGACACTACGATTGATTTTGATAAAGTGAAAGTGAAAATAGATTTAGCAAAAGGATCTAAGCTTGAGTTTTATGATGCCTGCATTGCCAATGCTACCAATTCATTGCAGGAAGGAGCCAAAGGTATGTCCCCCATATGCGGCAATTTTTATCCTGAGATAGTAGCCTGGATGTGTAATAATGCAAACGATCCAAAAAAGAAAGAAGACGTACAATTCATCCAGGAACAAATCACCAAAACAGAAGACATCATTGGGCAACATTATAATTTAAGCGCCAAGTATTTTTTACAGAAAAGAGGTGTACCGTTTGAACTGGTAAGCCGCACTAACAAAGAGCCGCTTACACAGCAGCAGAAAGAAGTGCTGGATGGCGTATATCAAACTTTCTTAGGCTGGTGTGAAAGAATCGGAATTAAACCTGCACATATCTAAGTAAAGATCATTTGGATCAGTCTTTTATCAACTGTAAATAAAAATTTCACTAATAAAAATTCCAGCTATGCCATTCAAAAAAAGCAATGTTTCAAGAAGAAAATTTGTAAAGAATGCATCACTGTCCATCGGCGGTATGATGATAGTACCCAGGCATGTATTAGGCCGTGGCTTT
>CAZDHQ010000334.1:0-5613 GCA_964505135.1 uncultured Ferruginibacter sp. | reverse complement strand
CCAGCTCTTTCAAGAGCACCATGCCACCAGGCATTTCTCACAGGTGGGTGGCAGCCGTGGTGGCGATTTTGCAGAGCTGCGTACTTACCTGGTAGCAAAGCTCCTATGGAATCCTAACCTGGATATGGACTCCCTGCTGCATCATTTTTTAGATGGCTACTATGGCAGGGGCGGCGCTTATCTCTATCAATACATCAAACTGATGGAAGGAGCCCTGCTGGGCAGCGGCTTACGGTTATGGATATACGATTCTCCCGTATCTCATAAGGCAGGCATGCTGCAGCCGCAGCTCATGCGCCGCTACAATGCACTCTTTGACGAAGCAGAAAAAGCAGTAGCCAGTGATACCACTTTATTATACCGCATACAGCGGAGCCGCCTGCCACTGCAGTATGCAGCGCTGGAGCTGGCCCGTACAGATACCGCCAAAGATTATAACAGCATTACACAGCAGCTCAACCTCTTTGAAGCAAGGGTAAAGCAGTTTAACATACCCACGCTCAATGAACGCAGCAATGCACCCGTTGACTATTGCCAGCTCTACCGCAGCCGCTACATGCCACGTGCCGAAAAGAATTTGGCCACAGGCGCCACCGTTAGTTACACACCGGCACTTACCAAACGCTACGAAGCCATCAGCAAAACAGCCCTTACCGATGGCTTATTTGGCGGCAGCACATTTGTAGAAAGCTGGATAGGCTGGGAGGGCACCGATGCCGAGATAGTGATAGACCTGGGCGAAACCAAAACCATCCACAGCATAGAAGCAGATTTTCTGCACCAGCTGGGCGCCTGGATCTTATTGCCCAAACAGGTGCAGTACAGTGTATCCACTAACGGGCAGCAGTACACGGTTTTGCAAACCCATACCATTGCCGAAGACCGCTCCCCACAGGTAAAATTTGTAGGATTAAAAACAGCGCTTGACACACCCATTAGCACCCGCTACATCAAACTGCAGGTAACCGCCACCAAAACCTGCCCGCCCTGGCATTATGGCGTAGGCCACACCTGTTGGTTCTTTTTAGATGAGGTAACGGTGCTTTAATGGATGATTGAATTGTTTTGTATTTTTATTTTGGAACCAGCAGTTGATTTTCATGGCAGCATCGTTGTGTCACTCACTTGTACGGAATATCAGTAAGCAACTTTCATTGAAGTCTAGATCTAAGATGTTTTCAAATACCGTTAAAACACCCTTTTTTATCTCAAGCAGATTAAATAGCTTTCGATTTAAAAATGGTAAGGCCTATTAAGTTCATTTGTTTTCGAAGCACATATTTAACTGTAGCTATATTGCTGTTTCAGTCATTCCGATCGAATATTTTTGGAATTTTTATTCTGCCAAATAACTAGGTAACTCTTATGCAAATGTATATTTGTTTCGATCTATATTTTATGTAATAAACATTATACTCTAATCAATTATAACTGCAGTATGGAAAGAAAGATTAATTGGTTACACTTAACCGACCTTCATTATGGACAAAGGCTTCAAGATATTTTGTTACCTAAAATCCAAAAAGAATTTTTTTCCGATTTCAATTTCATACGAGAAGAAATAGGAAAAATTGATATAGTTTTTTTTACAGGTGATTTAACTCAATCTGGGAAAAAAGAAGAATTTGACGCTCTTAATGGATTTCTCAAAGATCTCTGGGGTCAGTTGAGGAAATTAGGCTCTGAACCCTTACTAGTAGCTATTCCGGGAAACCATGATCTTAGGAGGCCCGATCCAACAAAGGCAGTTGTTAAGGTTTTAAAGCAATATCAAACAGACGTTGAGCTTAAGGAAGGCTTCTGGGCTCAGATAAAAGCGAAAGGTGAATATTTTGAGCTCATTGATAGTTGTTTTAAAAATTTTACACAATGGTATCAAAATTTAGATCTTCCAAAGCCAACGTTCCGTGAAGGTTTAATACCTGGAGATTTATCTTCTGAAATTACTTTAAATGATGTTACCTTAAAGTTTATTGGATTGAACACAGCATTTCTAGAGCTGTCTAATGATGATTATTTTAAAAAGTTAGTAATAAGTCCAGAGCAAGTAATTGCTCTTTCTTCGAAAAATCCATTAGAGTGGGTTGAAAAAGCAGATATCTCTCTTCTTCTTACTCATCATGATGCTAGCTGGTATGATGAGCAATCATTCCAATATTATAATAACGATATTAATCCGGGAAACACATTCTATAATCATTTATGTGGTCATTTACATAAGCCAAGCGCATTTGCCTCTGGTATAATAGGTTCGGAACTTAGAAGAACACAATTGGCACCCTCGTTATTTGGTTTACAAAAAATAAACAGCTCCCTTGATAGAATACATGGATACTATGCTGGGAGTTATATAATTCAAGAAAACGAAATTTTTGAAAAGTTTTGCCCCAGAAAGGCACAAGAACAGTATGATGGAAGTTATGGGATTGTCCCAGACAACGGCTTTAAGCTACAAAACAAAACATATTTAGACCTAACTTTTTCACGTAGAAATACTTCGATTATTGATCAAGGTATTGATCAGATCGAATTAGTTGGGAATTATATTGGCGAAATTAACAGCGAAGAAAAATCGCCAGAAATTGAGACTAAGAATATTTTGGATCTCAAGAACAGTCAAGCAAGTTTACAGGAGTTAGAAACTATACCAAAAGTTAACTACGTATCACTTCCTCAGCATTTAAATATAAGGTTAGTTGAGCAAAAAAAGTTTAGTCAGTTTCTGCTGGAAGATCGTATCGCTTGGTTGATAACAGATTGGGGGTTAGGTGAAGCTGGCTTCATCGGAAGCATATTGCAAAGGCTAGAAATAAATGCAGTAGACAATCAGTTCATTCTTAATTGCGAAGATATTATTAATGAAGATGAGTTAATATCCGCTTTTTCTAAGCAATTTGGAATGCCTTTGCAAAGATTTTGCAGTATCTGTTCCCGGTTAAATAACAGAGTATTGGTACTAGATCATGTAGGTGTTTCGTTGTTTACAACTAATCTATATTATCGAGTTATGAATCTACTTAAGTCTATTACAGATTTTTGCCCTCGCCTTCATATTATAATTATAGCACGACAAGCGCCTCGTCAAATACTCAATGACAGATATGTAAAGCTGTTGCCACTTGATGGATCAGATATCAGGCCTTACTTGAACAATCATATTTCCGGCACTTTCTCAGAACTTGAAAGCGCAGACAACATCTTAAAACTTCTAGAAATAACCAGTGGATTACCAAAACATGTTGACAGAATTATTGAAAATTTGAAACTGGTGTCATTTGAAGAAATTATAGAAACCGAAAAGGAAATACAAATTGATAGCGCCAATGTTGATCAAATACCAAAATCACTAAAACAAGTGATTGATAGTCTGGACGATCCAAAGGATAAGCTTAAACAAAGGAGCTTTAAACTTTTAAAAATTCTAACAGTTTTATATAATGGCGAGACTTTAGGTAATTTAAAAAGAATCGATGGCCCTAACCCTATCCATTTAGAAAATGCAAATTTGCTTGAGCAATTATCTCTTATTGAAGTTGTAGTAACCAATAGAGTGGTTTCAAATGTATCAGGTAATCCAAGCCAACAGATAAAAATATTAAGAGTCCCCAGACAGATAAGAGACTATATAAACGCTTTGATAACTGAAGACGAGCGTGATTCTATATTGAAACTAGGATGCGATATGTATTTTGGTAATAGATGGCGCCACGGAATTATTAGAGACATTTATTCGTCAGTGTTTGGAGCTTACAAGTTTTATAATGTTGACAATTGTCATGTGATTACAAATAATTTAATGGCTAATGCAATTAAAAATAATGACAATTTTGAAATTGAAAGGGCAGCAAATTTAGCAATTAATATTTGTGAACATGTAAGCGTTCATGGCGACTACAAAAATGCAGTTAGTATTTGTGAAGAAATCTACAATTGGCTAAAACCAACTACTTTTGAACGCCTAAAAGGGAAAACATTAATGCTTTATGGCGCAGCCTTGCGCATGACAGGTAGTGCGGAAAAATCTATTTCGATTTTAAACGAAGCTCTTCAATTGAATGAGGCTAATTTTTCAAACGCAGAAATAAACAATATACTTTTTGATTTAGCATTTACCTATGTTAAACAAGAGAAACATGAGAAAGCAATTGAATGCGCTAAAAAAATAGAAAAAACAGTTTCGGCTAAAAGTGGAGAGTATGTACAGGTTAAGTATATCCATGCAACTGCCACTCTTACTGGAAGCGATTTAATCCAAAGATTAAAAACTCTTGAAGAAAATGCAAGGAAAGTTAAGGCGAAGACTCTAACTAATACAATATCCCTAGAAATTGCCCGGTTGGAAAATGATGTTTCTCAGAATCAAAAGCGGTATTCAAAAATTTTGACTTCAAATGATGATGATGATTACAATAAAATAAGGGCGATAATAAGTAAGTCTTTAAGTAATGTTGAAAGTAATGAACCTATTCCAAATGAAGATCTAAACTTTTTAAATATTTCATATTCTTATTTATACACACAAAGATTAGAAGTTCTATTTAATAAATGTCATAAAGCTTTGTGGGGCCACTGTGTAAAAAGTAAGAGATACGAAGACTTGCTGAATTTATTTAAATTTAGTTCTTTGATTTGGCGAATTACGGGTGACATTGAATTAGAAAAGTCTTATTTTTTGAATCTTAAAACTGAAATTGCTTCTCAAATAGATTCTTTAAAACAAAACCCCGTAAATGTCGCTAACCTTGATTATTATTATAGGCGAGATATGGAGCTTGCTAATTAATAAATTACTAATACTCAGAATGGCCCAGGAGTTGTAAGGCCCCTCAAAATGGCGCTGGAATGATGGGTAGGCTTGTTCGCAATCTTCCAGTTTTAGGTTGTTTCTGATTCCTTCTATTGGTCAGAGCTAAAAGGGGTTGGAAAATATCTTTACCAAAATCAAAATGCATTAAAGTCCATTTAAAATTTCGTTTAATTTATGGATGGTGATACATAAAGCTTCTCCATCCTCCAAAGAATTATGGTGACCTTTTACGTAACCAATTGTTTTTCCCTCTTCATTAAGTACCGGGCTTCCACTTGATCCTTTTGGACATCTAAAGCCCTTTACAAAAAAGCCAAGAGCTGTTTCCTTTTCATAATTATTCGGAGCCGCAATTACAACGTCATCGTTAATTATTAATTTACTTCTTTCTGCTATAATACCCTTTTGAAATATTGGTAAAGCTGCCTGTATGTCTTCATCGTTGTAGCCCCCAGTATAGACGACTGAATTTTGATCAAAGTTTTTCAGATCCGTAGTTATATATGTATCATTTATAAGAATATCAATACTTGATTTCAAAATTGCAAAATCATGCTTTGGTTCGTTCCAAATTAATTGCAAAGGGTAAGCCTTTTTTGAAGAATCTATCATCCAGAATTCTGATGTCGAACCGTTTTGTAAAATCACATGGCTATTAGTCGCAACATGCACCTGTCTTTTAAATGGTATTATAAATCCAGTTGCGCAAAAGACTTTACCGTCTTTAACGCTTTTTGCAATTTTTATAATCTGCCAAACTTGTTCTTTAACTGCTTTCGGTATTTCGATGTTTAAATTACTCATTG
>CAZDHQ010000333.1:0-5616 GCA_964505135.1 uncultured Ferruginibacter sp. | reverse complement strand
CAGGCCATGCAGCAAGATTGGTTATAAGAAATGCCCGCTGGGCCATTTTAAATGCATGGAGAAAAATGATGTAATGAAGATTGCAAACATCACCAATGAGTTTATGCAGAAAGTAAAAAATGCGGTGCCTGCTGTTTTGCCTTAGTATTCGTATTAAATTAATTATTGCTTCCTTAGATTTGCGTTCTTAAAATTAATAACATGCAGCTTGCAGAACTCAACAAAATATTCGGCATCCAGGGTAAAGTGGCTTTTGTACAAGGCAAGGGCGGTTTAAACATGATAGAGGTAACTACTGCACATGCTACCGCCATTATCTCAACCTATGGTGCCCATGCGTTGAGTTTTGTTCCCAAAGGAGAAAAAGATTTGTTTTGGATGAGTGAAGCTTCTCTCTTTGAAAAAGGCAAGGCAATACGTGGTGGCATACCTGTTTGTTTCCCCTGGTTTGGCCCACATCTTACCGATAAAACAAAACCACAGCATGGCTTTGCAAGATTGAATGAATGGCAGGTGGAAGAAGTGATAGAAACTGCTGCAGACACTATCAGCATTACGCTCTCACTAACTGAATCAGCAAGCACGCTTGCGCTGTGGCCACATGCCTTTAAAGCAACAGCCAAATTTATTATTGGTGAAACATTTGAACTGTATTTAAAAGTCATCAATACAGGTGATCAGCCCTTTGAATATTCAGATGCACTGCATACTTATTTTAACATCAGCAATATCACTGCCATCACCATTGATGGATTGCAAAACGAATCGTATTATGAAGGATTTGGTACTGAGTTGAAAAAGCAGACAGAAGAGCAACTGATATTTACCGGTGAAACAAACAGGCGCTATGTAACACATACAGGTGATGCAATGATCAATGATCCAGGCTATCAAAGAAAGATCGGTGTAAAGAAAAAAAGCAGCGGGGTTTCTGTAGTTTGGAACCCAGCTGAAGCTACCGCAAGAACGATGGCTGATATACACACAGGGGGCTATAAAAACTTTGTATGTGTTGAACCAGCAAATGCCTATCCGGGTATTGATATGGTGAAACTGGCTCCTGGCGCTGAACATAGCATCTGTACAAAACTTGCACTGCAATAATATTTTAATATTACTACGATCATCCACAATTCAAAAGCAAAATGCAAACTGCCATTCGCATTGGTCTCACTTACACCGGTTCAGAAGCAAAGCACAATAATTATGTTGAATGGCTAAAAGGAAATGATGCTGTTGAAATCATTAAACTAAGTGCAGAAGAAAATAACCTGCAGCTAATGGAAGAGTTAGATGCCCTGGTAATGTCTGGTGGTATTGATACGCATCCCAAATATTATGGCAGTGATGTAACAGATTATCCCAATGCGCCCAAAGCATTTAATGAAGCAAGAGATGAATTTGAAACGGCGGTATTTCATAAAGGCCAGGAGCTGCAACTGCCTACACTTTGCATTTGCCGTGGTATGCAGTTAGTGAATTGTATTTTGGGTGGCGACCTTGTACAGGATATGGGTGAAGCTAACGATTTTCACCGCAGCAGTGAATCCGATGAAAAACATGATGTAGCTATTTTACCCAATACGCTGCTATATGCCATTACAAAAAAACACCGTGATGATGCCAACAGTGCACATCACCAGTGTGTGGATACACTTGGCAATGGTTTAATGGTAAATGCCATGAGTGATGACGGCGTAGTGGAGGGTTTTGAATGGAAACTAAAAGAAGGCAAACCATTTTTGTTAGGCGTGCAATGGCACCCGGAAAGAATGTACAAACTCAATCTCCAGCATTCTACTTTATCTAAAAATATCCGTGAATATTTTATTGATGAAATAACGAAGCATAAATCATCAAAATAATAAAACGCTAACTCATTTCTGTTTGTTCTCCATTGGCCAGTGCCAATAATAAAGTTCGAGCCATGTGTCTGGTATGCTATTAGCATTATCTCATAAAAATTTACACACATGAAAATCGTTGGAATCATTTTAATTGCTGCAGGCATATTAATGCTTGTATTTGGCAACATTAGTTTTACTACCGAGAAAAACATTGTAGACGCAGGCCCAATCGAAATCAATAAGAAAGAAAAGAAAACCATTGCATGGCCTAATTATGCAGGGGGGATTGCCATCGTAGCTGGCGTAGTGTTGGCTTTAACCGGCAATAAACGGAATGCGTAAAATCAGTTGTGGAAGTTTCTCAACAGCTATATAATTTGCCATTCCATCAAGTTAAAATCCTGCAAGAGATGCCGCCCTTTTTAAAGGGCGTTTCCTATTTTTTGTCAATTTATCTTCATTCGGGGCGTCAGGATTCCTGTTCACTCCGCTTTTTCATCCATTCACTCTTTTAATGTTTCCCTACTTGCTGTTCCGTCAGAAAATTGTGTTGCAAAAAATTACAACACAAACTAACAGTCATGAAAAAACTAACAGCAATCATTATGGGCCTACTGCTTTCGGCAGCAGCAATCGCTCAAAACCAATTAACACAAACCATTAAAGGCACCGTGATAGATGAACAAAGCGGTAATATCCTGCAGGGCGTTTCTATCACAATAGAGAATATAAACACCGCCGCTATCAGCGACGAAAAAGGTATTTTTAGTTTACCCAAAGTGCCTATCGGCAGGCAAAATATCAAAGCCAGCATGAGCGGCTATGATGAAACATGGATCGCCAATGTGGAAGTAACTTCCTCCAAAGAAGTGGTGATAGAAATTAAGATGAAAGAGAAGGTAACCAGGCTGGATGAAGTAGTATACAAAGCAGGCAAATCAAAAAACAAAGCATTGAACGAAGCTGCATTGGTGAGTGCAAGACAACTAAGTACCGATGAAGCATTCAAATATGCAGGTACCAGGAATGATCCCAGCAGGATGGCGCAAAACTTTGCAGGGGTGAGTGGCAGTAATGATGGAAGAAACGATATCATCATCCGTGGCAACTCTCCCACTGGCGTGCTATGGAGAATGGATGGCATTGATATTCCCAACCCAAATCACTTTAGTACACTTGGTTCCACTGGTGGTCCGGTAAGCATTTTAAACATCAACACATTAAAAAACTCTGATTTTTTAACCAGTGCATTCCCTTCACAGTATGGCAATGCGATTGCTGGTGTGTTTGATTTAAAATTAAGAAATGGCAATGCTGATAAAAGAGAATTTACGGGACAGATGGGCTTTAATGGTTTTGAATTTGGTGCTGAAGGGCCCATCAATAAAGCAAATGGCTCCTCCTACCTTATTGATTACCGTTATTCTATGGTGGCTGCTTTGCAGAACCTGGGATTGAAATTTGGTACCGGTACTGCTACGCCTTATTACCAGGATGCAACGTTTAAAATAAACCTGCCTACAAGAAAGGCAGGCACATTCAGCATCTTTGGCCTGGGTGGAGAAAGCCATATCCATTTTACTCCCGAAAGCCAGACAAAAGACAACCTGTATTCCTCTAATGATGGTTCTGTAAGAGACCGCACATTCAAATCATTAACCGGGGTAATTGGCGTATCGCACCAGTATTTCTATAACACTAATACATCTGCTAAAACAACTTTTGCAATCTCCGGTTTTTCATCCAAATACAATGAAACAATATTGGAAGATAACAAAGCAGATAAGCCAGCATTCTATCGCAAGAATGACCAGGTGAAATATTCTTTCAGTCATACACTAAATAAAAAGTTCAGCAGTAAGAACCAGCTGACAGCAGGTGTAATTGCAGATATCAATCAATTGAAATTATACCAGGACTATATCAAAGACGGAGATTCTGTCTTGAGTAATTTATTAGATGTAAATAAAACAGCGGTATTATTAGGAGGCTTTATAAACCTTGGCCATCGCTTTAATGATCAGCTCTCCACTAACCTGGGCGTATATGTGCAGAATTTTACTGAGAACAAAAGTGTAAGTATTGAACCAAGATGGAATATTAAATATCAAATTAAAAATAACCAGTCTATTGCTTTCGGTGCAGGCCTGCACAGCCAGACACAACCTTTGGAAGTCTACTTTTATCAAAGCAGGAACAACCTGGGCAATATTGAGATGACCAATAAAAATCTTGACTTCGTAAAAAGCGCTCATGGTGCACTGGCTTATGATATCAGCTTTACACGTTACTTCAGGTTAAAGACGGAAGTATATGGTCAATATATTTACAATGCTGCGGTGGAAAAGACTGCATCATCTTTCAGCATGCTCAATGCAGGCAGCACATTTGGGTTCCCTGATAAAACCAATTTAATCAACAAAGGAAAGGGATATAACTATGGTTTGGAATTAACAGCAGAACGGTTTTTACACAAAGGATTTTATTACCTGCTGACGGTTTCGCTGTTTGAATCCAAATACAAAGGCAGTGATAATGTTTGGCGCAACACAGCTTTCAACAGCAATTATGTTACCAACGCACTGGCAGGAAAAGAATGGAAGCTGAATGAAAAAACAGTCTTTGGTATTGACACCAAACTAACCGTAACCGGCGGCCAGCGCTACACGCCGTTTGATCGAACTGCTTCTGCTAATGCAGGCTATGTGATTTACAAAGAAAACAATGCATATAGTTTACAGAATGATACCTACCTGCGCTGGGACTTAAAGTTTTCTTACACCAGGAATTTAAAAAGAGTAACACAGAAATGGTACATTGATTTACAGAACCTCACCAACAGGAAGAACATTTACATCAGGACGCTGAATCCTAAAACAGGAGAAGAAAGCCAGATCAACCAGATGGGACTGTTCCCTAACATCAATTACCAGATTACTTTTTAAAGTGTAATTTTATAGCACATGAAAAAACACAATTGCATGATTGGGTTTAACGACGGGATATTGATGGCAATCGGTATCCCGTTACTTGGTTTCATTATACCAGTCGTTTTTTTTAATTGCGGTTTTAACCGGATACCATTGTTCACCTGGGAAAAATATTTTTCCACCTTATTGATTACTTCTGTGATCTGGATCGGCAACCGGTACATTATGATTTACAGTCGAAAAAAATACCCATCGTTCAATGATAGCAGAAAGCGGATCATCCAACAATCTGCCTGGATGCTGGTATTTACTTTAGTTGCCAATCTTATCCTCGGTATAATCCTAAGCCCGGTATTTAAAAAATACAGTATACCCATGAGCTTTACAGACGAGTTGATTCATTCCAATTCCGCATCGCTGTTCTGCACCATCATGATCATTGCTATTTATGAAAGTATTTTCTTCAGCCACCAGCTCAAGCATTCCATACAGGAAGCGGAACATTTAAAAAGAGAAAGTCTGAATGCTCAACTGGATGCATTGCGTACACAGGTGAATCCACATTTTCTTTTTAATAACCTCAATACACTGGTGTCATTGATCCCGGAGAACCCAAAACAGGCAATGGATTTTGTGCAACAAATGTCAAAGCTGTACCGGCATATTTTGGAAGTGAAGGATGAACAAAGCATTCCATTGAAAGATGAACTGGATGTGTTGAAGGCGTATGCATTTTTATTGCAAACAAGATTTGGTGAAAATCTTTTGGTAAACATTGATGTGCCCGATGAAAAGCTGGATAAAAAAGTAGTGCCACTATCATTGCAGTTGCTCATGGA
>CAZDHQ010000332.1:3382-5624 GCA_964505135.1 uncultured Ferruginibacter sp. | reverse complement strand
CAACCTTGGTGATAAGGTAGAAATATACCAGGCAAGTGTGGGCCTTGATCCGGGAACATTTTGGTGTGCAGCTTTTGTGTACTGGTGTTTTCAGCAGGCCGCAATAGATATAGGAAGAAGAAATCCTGTATTGAAAACAGGGCATTGTATGACACACTGGAGAGATACCCCGGGCAAAAAAATATTGGCAACTGATGCAGTAAGCAATACATCATTGGTAAAACCTGGGCATATCTTTATCATCAATACAGGCGGATCTCATGGCCACACAGGTTTAGTAGAAAAAGTAGAAGGTGGTTTTATAGAAACTATTGAAGGCAATACAGACCCAACGGGCGGCAGTAACGGTATTGGCGTTTTTAGAAACACAAGAAAGATAGTAAAGATCAACCGGGGGTTTATTGAGTACCGTTGATTGCAAGATATCTAGGGAGTAAGCTTAATTTTATTTAGCTTCGTTACTATCAATATTTCAAAATGTCTACAATGAAATTAAGAACGCTGCTCGTGTTTGCATGCACAATGCTCTTTTCAGTATACGCTTTTTCTCAAGCCTCCCCATTTGACACCACCATGTACGGGAAAAATACACAAGTGGGTAAGTACATTAAGATAAGAGGATTTGATATGTACTATGAAACTTACGGTACCGGTGAGCCGCTTTTGATCATCCATGGCAACGGAGGTTCTATCAACAATTTTGTTTTCCAGATTCCTTATTTTGCTAAGAACTATAAAGTGATTCTTGCAGACAGCAGGGCACAGGGAAAATCAATTGACAATGGCGATAGCCTGAGTTATGAAATGATGACAGATGATTTGAATGCACTGCTTGATTCACTCCATCATGATTCCTGTTACGTAATTGGCTGGAGCGATGGTGGCATTAATGGTTTGTTGCTTGCCATACGTCATCCCAAAAAAGTAAAAAAGTTGGCTGTAACCGGTGCTAACCTCACACCAGATACTACAGCTGTTGATCCATTTGTATATCATTGGGCAAGAAACATGAACGACTCATTAAAAAAATTGCCCTCCAATCCATTCATTAAAAATCAATTGAAGCTGATGCATTTGCTGTCTTACGAACCGCATATCAGCACAAAGCAATTAGCTACCATACAATGCCCTACGCTTGTTATTGGCGGTGATCATGATATCCTGCTTCCAAAACATACCATGTTGATTGCTGACAATATTCTAAAATCATATTTATGGATCATACCTAACTCAGGTCATTCCACTCCTATCTATTACAAAGATGTTTTTAATGAAACCATTGCAGATTTCTTCAAAAATCCATACCGGAAGATTGAAAAATTTGGCCGATTTGAATAAGCCCGGTGTTTTCAAATTAACTTTTACAATCCTTTGGTTTTACCGAATTTTGCCGCTTTAAATAAAGATGAACATGTATAAATTTTGCTTATCCATTCTTACGTCCTGCTTACTTTTATCCGTTCAGGCACAGCCCAGCCGCTGGCAGCAGCGTGTTAAATACACCATGAATATTGACATGGATGTAAACAGCAACCAGTTTAAAGGCAAACAAAAATTAGAATACACCAACAATTCACCGGATGCTTTGAATCGTGTGTTCTATCATTTATACTTTAATGCATTTCAGCCAAACAGCAGCATGGATGTACGCAGCCAGGAGTTGGGTAAAACACTGGTAAATAATCGCCCTGATTGGGATGGCCGTGTAAGAGACCGCATTAGCAAACTAACAGATAAGGAAATTGGTTTTCAAAAAATTATTTCTTTAAAGATGAATGGTGTACCTCAACCATTCAAATACCATGAAACAATATTGGAAGTAAATCTTACCAAACCTATTTTGCCCAAAACTAAAGTGGTGTTTGATATGGAATTTGAAGCACAGGTTCCTTTGCAGGTACGCCGTAGCGGAAGAGACAACCCTACCACCGGCGTACGCTACAGCATGAGCCAATGGTATCCAAAAATAAGCGAGTACGATTATGAAGGCTGGCATCCTACTCCTTATGTAGCCAGAGAGTTTTATGGTGTGTGGGGCGATTTTGATGTTACCATCAACATAGATAAGAATTATAAACTGGGTGGAACAGGTGTGCTAGTAAACGCAGCAGAAATTGGCTGGGGTTATGACGTACCGGGTTCCGAATTAAAACCAACGGCAAAGGATAAACGCATTTGGCATTTTGTTGGAAATAATGTTCATGATTTTGTGTGGGCTGCTGATACGGCTTACAAACATCTG
>CAZDHQ010000332.1:0-3372 GCA_964505135.1 uncultured Ferruginibacter sp. | reverse complement strand
CTGGTAAAAAAAGTACCTAATGGTCCAACGCTGAATGTAATCTATAAAAACAAAGACAATAATCCTGCAATGGAAGCGGCATGGAATACCATACCAGAAGCAGCAGCCACAGTACTACCATTTATAGAAAGCAAGTTTGGAAAGTATCCTTATCCGCAATATTCGTTTATACATGGTGGTGATGGTGGCATGGAGTATCCAATGGCAACCTTATTAGTTGGTCCTGGCTTAGGAACAGTGTTTCATGAATGGATGCATAGCTGGTATCAGATGATGCTGGGTACAAACGAAAGTTTATATGCATGGATGGACGAAGGTTTTACAGAATACGCCACAGATTTAGTGGAAGGTTATTACAGGGAAAAGGTTACCAGGCCAGCATCAAAAGATAATCCCGAAGCATTGCGAAAACTAGATTCTGCTGCTGCACTACTTCCATTAGAACACAATGGCAATTACCAGTCTTATTATTTTATTGCCAAAAGTAAATGGGAAGAACCATTGACAACCCATGCTGACCATTTCAACACCAACGTAGGATACAGCGTGGCGGCCTATTCCAAAGGCTGTGTTTTCATGGAGCAATTGGGATACATCATTGGTGCCGAAACGAGAGATAAATTTTTACTGGAGTATTACAAACAATGGGCATTTAAGCATCCTAATTCATCCGATATGATTCGGGTAGCCGAGAACGTTAGTGGAATGCAGCTTGACTGGTATAAAGAATATTGGTGTGCTACCACCAAAACCATTGACTATGCAATTGACAGTTTGTGGGAAGAGAACGGTGAATCAAAAATCAGGTTAAAAAGAATTGGACAAATGCCCATGCCGATAGATGTGAAACTCACCTTTAAAGATGGAAGCACAGCCATGCACAATATTCCACTGAACATTATGTATGGAGCAAAGAAATCTGAAAATGATAAAGAGCCTTATGAAGTACATGAAGAATGGAGATGGACGCACCCAACTTATGTATTATCATTCAAAAGAAGATTGATGGATCTATCCAAGGTTGAAATTGATCCCAGCAAGCGAATGGCAGATGTAGATCAAAAAAATAATGTGCTTGAATTAAAATGGTAAAAAGATTGACTGTATAATAAGTTGGGGCTGCCTGCGGCAGCCCCAACTTATTTCATGTCTTTAAGACCTGTGTACCTAACGTCCAAAATATTTATTCACTGCCTCTACCCTGTTAGATACATGCAGCTTCTCATAAATGTGGTATACATGCTTTTTTACAGTTTCTGAGCTGATGTATAGCTGATCAGCAATCTCTTTATACAGCAAACCTTTTGAAAGCATCTCCAGGATTTCCTTTTCCCTTTTAGAAAGCACTTCAAGACTATTGTTGGCAGAAAGTGCAGATTCGGTCGGCTGGCTTTTTTGTTGAAAAGCTGCCACCACTTTCCTGGCTATTTGCGTACTCATCGGAGCACCACCTTCACAAAGTTCAGTTATAGCTTCCAGCATTTTGAGAGGTGTAGTTTTCTTAAGTATATAACCGCTTGCACCGGCGCTTAATGCCTCAAAAATTTTTTCGTCCTCTTCCAATACTGTACACATCATAAATAAAATATCAGGATGAGACTCTTTTAATATTCTTACGCATTCAATGCCATCAATTCCGCCTCCAAGATTAATATCCATCATTACCACTTTGGGATTGTACTTTGGAATCATGCTCAGTGCTTCTTCCCCATTGATACAGGAACAGGCAAGTTGATATTCATCAGACATATCAATTATTTGCTCCAGTGCCTGGCGGATGGGGTTATTATCTTCAACAATTACTACCGGTATCTTCATATTGCAAAGGTGACCTAAAACGACATGGCATCCAATACCCCAAACAGGTAATGATTAGAGCATTACTGATTTTAAAAAGGGACCTGCAGTAAAAACTTTTGTTTAAAAAAAGGCTCATCAAACATTTTTTCAATTTCCCAAATCCTTGGCCTGCACTGGCTCTCAGCAATCTCTACAGCAAGATCACCTCCTTTCAAACAAATGAGCCCGCCGGGGTTAGCACCTTTTTTTAGCAAAGGCTTGCTCCAATACCAAAGATCCTTTAAAGGAGCAACTGCCCTCGAGATAACAGCATCAAACTTTTTGTCTTTGATATCTTCTGCCCTGCTGTGCCTGGTAGATACATTGGTAAGTCCAATAGCTTCGGCCACCGCATTTACTACTTTCAGCTTTTTATTAATACTGTCAACCAGCAGAAAATCTGTTTCAGGAAAAAGAATGGCCAGCGGTATACCCGGAAAGCCGCCGCCGCAGCCGAGGTCAAGCACCTGCTGCCTGCTTCCGAACTCAAACTGTGTGGCTATAGCAAGGGAATGTAATACATGATGCTCATAAAAATGATCCATGTCCTTTCTTGATATCACGTTGATTTTTTCATTCCACTCCTCGTACAGTGGCTTTAACTGCTGCAGCTGATCCAGCTGTTTTGGTGAAAAATCGCTGAAGTATTTTAAAAGAATTTCCATCAAAATAAAATTGCTGCGAAAATAAGCAACCTATTTCCAACTGTGGGATGGCTTTTTAAAAAGTGCTACAGAAAAGATGAGGTAATAAAAAAACATCCAGAGATCAAAGAATAATAAAAGCGGGAGCAAATCCCTTTCATTTAATTTTTTTGCTATGGGGATAAAAATAAAAAGCTGTACCAAAAATCTTACTCCAAATACAATGAGGGCAAACTGCCAGCTAACTGCCAATGCACAAATCAGCAGCAAGGGATAAAACAAAAAATGAGAGAAGGAATACAAACCGAGTAAGAATTTATGTAATGGTCGGTAATACCTGCCGGTGCTGTAATGTCTTTTTTTCTGCCTAAACCATTGCTTCCACGTTTTTGCAGGTTCACTTAATGTAAAACTATCCTGGTCAATATTGATTTTGGTGTTGCTTTTAGTAGCTGCTGTATTAATAAACAAATCATCATCCCCGCTGGCTACATGATTGTGTGCAGAAAATCCTTTGTGCCTGAAGAATACAATTTTCTTATAGCTTAGGTTTCTCCCCACCCCCATGTACGCAAGCCCCGCCAGCGCATAACTCAGGTATTGCATAGCGGTGTGCAGCGTTTCCCAGCGAATGAGTTTATTCAACAACCCGGGCTTTTTATGATAAGGTCCATAGCCAAGTACAATTTCCGTTTCATCATCATAGCTCGCCTGCATTCTTTCAATCCAATTTTCAGTAGCCGGTACACAGTCTGCATCAGTAAGTAAAACTATTTCATGCTTTGCTGCCTTTATACCAATGCTTAAAGGAAATTTTTTGCCCGGGATCAGCATGGCTTCCTGTTTTAACTCCACCACATGCAACTGGCGAAATTGTTTGTGCAATTCC